>JANXPK010000152.1 GCA_025357355.1 Rhodobacterales bacterium | reverse complement strand
ATCGTCTCCGAACGCGATGTGGTGCGCGAATTGGGGCGGCGTGGCCCGGTCTGTCTGGGCGATCCGGTGGACGGCATCATGACGGCCAAGGTCACCACCTGCGGGCGCGGCGACAATGCCGATGATGTTTTGCAGCGCATGACCGACGGCCGGTTCCGGCACTTGCCGGTGGTCGAGGGGGGGCAAATGGTCGGGCTGATCTCGATCGGCGACGTGGTCAAGGCGCGGCTTTCGGAGCTTTCGATGGAAAAGGATGCGCTGGAAGGGATGATCAAGGGCTTTTGACGCCGCTTTCACGCTTGCATCGCCGGGCCGCTTCATGTTGCCTGAAGGGCAACCAGCAAGGGGCAATCCATGCGCATCGGCCTTTATCCCGGCACCTTTGACCCCGTGACGCTGGGCCATGTCGATATCATCACGCGGGCGATGGCGCTGGTTGACCGGCTGGTGATTGGCGTGGCGATCAACCGCGACAAGGGGCCGCTCTTTTCGCTGGAGGAACGGGTGAGCATGGTGGCGGCGGAATGCGCGGCCATCACCGCCAAGACCGGCGGCGAGATCGTGGTGCATCCGTTCGAAAACCTGCTGATCGACTGTGCCCGCGATGTCGGCGCCGGGATCATCATTCGCGGACTGCGCGCGGTGGCAGATTTCGAGTATGAATTCCAGATGGTCGGGATGAACCGCGCGCTCGATGCCTCGATCGAGACGGTGTTCCTGATGGCCGATGCGCGTCGGCAAGCGATTGCGTCCAAACTGGTCAAGGAGATTGCCCGCCTGGGCGGTGATGTGTCGAAATTCGTGACGCCGTCGGTGCAGGCCGCCCTGAGCGCACGATTCGGCTAACCCAGGCCCGGCCAGATTTGTAACAAATCTTCCAAATCTGGTTGGAATATTCGTTCCACACTGTTAGCCTTTGGCCATATTACCAAAAGGCAGGGCTGGTTGATGGACGAAACGACGATCATCCCTGCCAACCCCAAGGGCGCGCCGCTTTCGGTTGATGACTTTCGCACCCGCCTGGCCGAGATCAGCGCCGATCTGCCGCGCCGCCTGCGGCAATGCGCCGATTTCGTTGCCGCCAACACCGACCGGATCGCGGTTTCGACTGTGGCGGAACTGGCAGTGGGGGCCGACGTGCCGCCGTCGGCATTGATGCGGTTTTGCCAGATCATGGGGTTTTCCGGCTTTTCCGAAATGCAGCGATTGTTCCGCGAGGCCTATAGTCCCGGCTGGCCCGACTATTCGACGCGGCTGAAGAACCTCAAAGAGGAGGGCGCGGGCAGCCCGTCGGCGTTGTTGGCCGAGTTCATCGAAGCCGGGCGGCTGTCGCTGGAGGCATTGGCGAAAACCGCTGACGAGGTGGCGCTGGGGCGATCGGTTGGGCTTTTGGCGGCGGCGCAGACCATTCATGTCATCGGCTTGCGCCGGGCGTTTCCGGTGGCGACCTATCTTGCCTATGTGTTCGAAAAGATGGCGGTGCCCGCGATGCTGCATGACGGGGTGGGCAAGCTTGACCACCGTTTTGCGATGCGGCCGGGGGATGCGCTGCTGGCCATAACCTTTGCGCCCTATTCCGAAGAGACCCTGGCATTGGCCCAGGACGCCAAGTCGCGGGGGCTGCCGGTTGTGGCGCTGACCGACCGCATGACCAGCCCGCTGGTGCGGCTTTCGGATGCGGTGGTGACGGTGCCCGAGGTTGATTTCGGCGCCTTCCGCTCGCTTTCGGCGACCATTGCGATGGCGATTTCGCTGGCCGTTGCGGTCGGTTCGGCGCGGGGATGACGATTCCCAAGAAAATGCTTTTGCTTTGGGGAAAAATAGAATAAATATTCTAAAAATGCTCTGGCGGGTTGAGTCTCGCTGGCTGGCGCAGATTCAGGGAGCCTGACGATATGAAAACGCTGGACGTGATTACCATCGGCCGTTCGTCCGTAGACCTTTACGGCGCGCAAGTGGGCGGGCGGTTGGAGGACATGGCGTCGTTCCAGAAATATATCGGCGGCTCTCCGACCAACATGGCTGCTGGCACGGCGCGGCTCGGCCTCAAATCGGCGTTGATCACCCGGGTGGGCGACGAGCATATGGGGCGCTTCATCCGCGAAGAACTGGCGCGCGAGGGTGTCGATGTGCGCGGGGTCAAGACCGATCCGGAGCGGCTGACGGCGCTGGTGCTGCTGGGAATTCGCGACGAAAAGCAGTTTCCGCTGATCTTCTACCGCGAAAACTGCGCCGACATGGCGTTGTGCGAGGATGACATCGACGAAGGTTTCATCGCGGCGGCGCGGTCGGTGGTGGCGACGGGCACCCATCTGTCGCACAAGAACACTGAAGCGGCGGTTTTGCGGGCACTGCGGCTGGCACGCAAACATGGGGCGCGGACGGCACTGGACATCGACTACCGGCCCAATCTTTGGGGTCTGGCGGGGCATGGTGCGGGCGAAGAGCGCTTTATCGAAAGTGCGGCGGTGACGGCAAAGTTGCAGGCGAGCCTGCAGCTTTTTGACCTGATCGTCGGGACGGAAGAGGAATTCCACATCGCGGGCGGCACCACCGACACCATGGCGGCGCTGCGGGCGGTGCGGGCGGTGTCAAAGGCCACGCTGGTGTGCAAGCGCGGGCCGATGGGGGCTGCGGCCTTTACCGGGGCCATTCCGGCGACGTTGGATGATGGCGAGGCGGGGCCGGGCTTTCCGATCGAGGTGTTCAACGTGCTGGGGGCCGGTGACGGCTTCATGTCGGGGCTGATCCGCGGCTGGCTGGATGATGAGCCTTGGCCCGTGGCGCTCAAATACGCCAATGCCTGCGGGGCCTTCGCGGTCAGCCGCCATGGCTGCACCCCGGCCTATCCGAGCTGGGAGGAGCTGCAGTTCTTCCTCAAGCGCGGGGTCCGAAACCCGGCGCTGCGCAAGGATGCCGAACTGGAGCAGATCCACTGGGCGACCAACCGTCGCAAACGCTGGAACGAGGTCAAGGCCTTTGCCTTCGACCACCGCATTCAGCTTGAGGATATTCCCGGCGCCACACCTGCCAAGATCGCGGCGTTCAAGGAATTGTGCCTGGATGCCACTTTGGCGGTGGCGGACGGGCGCGAAGGCTTTGGCCTGTTGTGCGACAGCCGGTTGGGCCGCACGGCGCTGTACCGTGCTGCGGGCAAGGGGTTGTGGATCGGGCGGCCGGTGGAATGGCCGACCTCGCGGCCCCTGACGCTGGAGCCCGAGATCGGCGCCGACTTTGGCGGCCTGTCGGAATGGCCGCTGGAGCATATCGTCAAGGTGCTGTGCTTCTGCCACCCCGATGACGCGCCGGAGATGCAGGCCGCGCAAGAGGATGTGGTGCAGCGACTGTCCCAGGCTTGCCGTCGCAACCGTCTGGAATTGCTGCTGGAAGTCATCCCGTCCAAGGTCGGGCCGGTGGCGGATGACACCACGGCCAAGCTGATCAACAGGTTCTATGACATCGGCATCTACCCCGACTGGTGGAAACTGGAGCCGATGCAATCGGACGCCGCCTGGACCCGCACCTGCCACACCATCGCCAAGCACGACCCCCATGTGCAGGGCATTGTGGTGCTGGGGCTTGGCCAAAGCGAGGCGGAACTGGCCGCGGCCTTCAGGCTGGCGGCGCTGCATCCGCTGGTCAAGGGCTTTGCGGTTGGGCGCACCATTCATGGCGATGTCGGCCGCGACTGGATGGCGGGGATTGTCGACGACACCACCGCCGTGGCGACGATGGCAGACAATTTCCGTCGCATGTGCCAATATTGGGATGACGCCCGCGCGGGCAAGGGAGATGTGGCATGACCACGATCAGACTGACGGCCGCTCAGGCCATGGTGCGTTGGCTGTCGGTGCAGGAAACCGAAGACGGCGGGCGTTTCATCGAGGGGGTGTGGGCGATCTTTGGTCACGGCAACGTCGCCGGACTGGGCGAGGCCTTGCACGGTATCCGCGATGCGCTGCCGACCTGGCGTGGCCACAACGAACAGACCATGGCCCATGCGGCGATTGCCTTTGCCAAGGCCAGCAAGCGGCGGCGGGCGATGGCGGTGACGTCGTCCATCGGGCCGGGAGCGACCAATATGGTCACCGCCTGCGCGCTTGCCCATGTCAACCGGCTGCCGGTGCTGTTGATC
>JANXPK010000150.1 GCA_025357355.1 Rhodobacterales bacterium | reverse complement strand
CATCAACAGCCCCGGTGGCGTCGTGACCTCTGGCCTGTCGATCTATGATACCATGCAATACATCCGGCCCAAGGTCTCGACTTTGGTGATCGGACAGGCGGCTTCAATGGGGTCGCTTTTGTTGCAGGCAGGCGAGAAGGGCATGCGTTTCAGCTTGCCCAACAGTCGCATCATGGTGCACCAGCCCTCGGGCGGTTATCAGGGTCAGGCAACGGACATCATGATCCACGCGCGGGAAACCGAAAAACTCAAGCGCCGCCTCAACGAGATTTACGTAAAACATACCGGTAACAGCTATGAGGCGGTCGAGGCGGCGCTAGAGCGCGACAATTTCATGTCGGCCGACGACGCCAAGGCCTGGGGTCTGATTGACGAAATTCTCGACAGCCGCGGCAAGATGGACGACACGACCAAGTGAGCACGGTCGCCGATGGCTGCTTTGATCCACCGGCGGCAAATTGACATTGTAGAGGCGCGGGCCTTGGCCTAAACTTCATTCAGGCGCCCCGACGGGCCTACGGCAGAGGTAAACGATGGCGAACAACTCGGGAAGCGACAGCAAGAACACGCTTTACTGTTCCTTCTGCGGCAAGAGCCAGCATGAAGTGCGCAAGCTGATCGCCGGGCCGACAGTGTTCATCTGCGATGAATGCGTCGAGCTTTGCATGGACATCATCCGTGAGGAAACCAAGACCACCGGCCTGAAGGCAACCGATGGCGTGCCCACGCCGCGCGACATCTGCAAGGTTTTGGACGATTACGTCATTGGCCAGATCCATGCCAAGCGCGTGCTGTCCGTGGCAGTGCACAACCACTACAAGCGGCTGAACCATGCCTCCAAGACCGATGTGGAACTGTCGAAATCCAACATCCTGCTGATCGGCCCCACGGGTTGCGGCAAGACACTTCTGGCCCAGACCCTCGCCCGTATTCTCGACGTGCCCTTCACGATGGCCGATGCGACGACGCTGACCGAAGCGGGTTATGTCGGCGAGGATGTGGAAAACATCATCCTGAAGCTGCTGCAAGCCTCCGAATACAACGTCGAACGCGCGCAGCGCGGCATCGTCTATATCGACGAGGTCGACAAGATCACCCGCAAGTCCGACAATCCCTCGATCACCCGCGACGTGTCGGGCGAGGGTGTGCAGCAGGCGCTGTTGAAGATCATGGAAGGCACCATCGCCTCGGTGCCACCGCAAGGCGGACGCAAGCATCCGCAGCAAGAGTTCCTGCAGGTCGACACCACGAACATCCTGTTCATCTGCGGCGGGGCCTTTTCCGGCCTTGAAAAGATCATCGCGCAGCGCGGCAAAGGCTCTGCGATCGGCTTTGGCGCCGATGTGAAGGACCCGGACGCGCGCGGGGCTGGCGAGCTTTTTGGCGAACTGGAGCCGGAAGACCTGCTGAAATTCGGCCTGATCCCGGAATTCGTCGGCCGCTTGCCGGTCATTGCCACCCTGACCGATCTCGACGAGGAAGCTTTGGTCACCATTCTGACCGAGCCGAAGAACGCGCTCGTCAAGCAGTATCAGCGCCTGTTCGAGATCGAGGGTGTCAAGCTGACTTTCACTGGCGACGCTCTGGTTGCCATCGCCAAACGGGCGATCAAGCGCAAGACCGGCGCCCGTGGCCTGCGCTCGATCATGGAGGACATCCTTTTGGACAGCATGTTCGAATTGCCGGGCATGGACGATGTGCAAGAGATCGTTGTGAATGAAGAGGCCGTCAGCAACACCGGTGCCAAACCGCTGGTCGTGCATGCCGAGGTCAAGGGCAAGAAGCCAGCTTCTGTCGGCTAAGCAAATTCCATTTGGTATTCGGCTGCGGCACCCTTCCGCAGCCGATTGTCGTTTTGCTGCCGGAATCATAATCGATTGACACATTTGGCTTAACCAACCTAGGGTTCGTATTGAATGGCCCCTTTCGCTGTGAAATTGGGCAGCCATATCAGGAGCATTGAATAGTGTCGGAAATATTGGCGAGCATTTTGGCAACCCGGGTCACCACCACTTTCGGAGACTTTTACGTCGGGACCAGTGGCGCGGACTCTCTCACGATGGACGCGACCGTAGTCGGATTGGGCGGACAGGCCGGAGACGACACCCTGATCGGCGGTGCCGGCAATGATTTTCTGATTGGTGATTTCTTTTCCGCCGGACTATTCGATGGCAACGTGACCTACGATTTTACGGTCACTGGCAATGACAAACTTTATGGCGGGGCGAGCAACGATAGTCTTATAGGCGGCCCGGGGAATGATAGCCTTTATGGTGGTGCCGGGAATGATCTTTACGGTCTTCAAGGTGGCGGGGTCGACCATATTGTCGAGCTTGCCGGTGGCGGGATCGATACGGTTTCGACGAGTGCGACGTTCTTCACTTTGGGTCAAAATCTCGAGAATCTGGTGTTTGAAAGCCTGACCGGCGTCTTTCGCAAAGATGCTCATGGTATTGGCAACCTGGCGTCCAATGTGATTGTGGGCGGCTATGGCAATGATACTTTGGAGGGGCGAGGCGGAAACGACACGCTCAGCGGCGGCATGAATGGCCATGACGTGTTGATCGGCGGGCTGGGGCATGACACATTTGCATTTGGCTATACACCCGACAGCGGCGCTGAAAGCAACGGTGGCTTTAGCGTGCTGACTGCGGCCAACGCCGACACGGTCAATGATTTTACGCCAACAATCGACCGGTTCTCCTTGGCCAGCGGGGCATTCGACTTCTTGCATGCCCACACCGGCAACATGACCGCCGCTCAATTCGGGTTGGTTGGTGGAGTGCTCACGGGGCACGAACTGGTCCTCTACGACGAAACCACTGGCGATTTGTCGAGCACAGGTCACGCCCTCGGGCCTGGAGGAGGATCAACAGCAGTCGTATTCGCCCATGTGACACCCGGCATGGTACTGACCTTTCACGATTTCGAATGGTTCAACGTCTAGACCGCCGACCCGCATCGGTCCCCCTAGACCCCGACGCCCGAATCCTGCATACCTCCCACAAACCCGGAGGCTCCGCATGTACTTCCTCAAACGCCTGCTCACCTGGTGGAACAGCCAGACCATCGGCACCCAGATCTTCACGGCGCGCAAGGGCCAGAAGGTGGGCGAGGATGGGCAGGGCAACTTGTACTACCAGACCATAGACGGCAAAAAGCGCTGGGTGATCTACAACGGCGAGATGGAGGCGTCGCGCGTGGCGCCCGATTGGCACGGCTGGCTGCATTTCACCTGGGATCAGCCGCCGACCAAGGTGGCACTGCCACACAAGGTCTGGGAATTGCCGCATCTGGAAAACC
>JANXPK010000143.1 GCA_025357355.1 Rhodobacterales bacterium | reverse complement strand
CACGGCACTCGAGATGTTTCCATCAAGGTAAGTCGTGCGTTAGTCCTGCGGCTGGCGCATGCGGTTCAAAAGGCCGTCTTTCAGGATGAAGTGGTGGTACAGGGCGGCCAGCACATGCACCCCGATCAGGATGTAGAACAGGGGCTGGAACATCTGGTGCACCTCGCCCATCGCGGGAATGGCGCCATACCAGGCGATCAGACCGGTCACCGCCGCCCCGATCATGATGGCATAAAGCCCCCAATGGCCCGCCAACGCCGCCATTTTCATCACGCCAGTTTCGCCGCCGGGCAGGTCGGGCACACCACGGGACTGCCGCAGCCACAGCCGCCAAACGACAAGCGCGAGCACCAGGATGCCGCCCAGAATATGCGCCCAAGCCATAGTCGAGAGGCTGGCCGTGCCGCCGTTGCGGACCGCGCGCCAGGCGGGTTTGATGCTGTCGGCAAACAGCAGCTGGAAAACGATCAGAACCGCCACGACCCAGTGCAGCGCAATCTGCGTGCGTGAAAATCCCTTGACCATGCGAACCCTTGCTCCTTTTGTCATCATTTCGACTGTTACGCCGGCCAAAGCGATCTCCGTCTCGCGGCGCGGAAATTTCGCGCTCCGATCAAGAAGAAAGGGCCGGGAGTTGCCGCCCGGCCCCAGCTGTCGCGTAAAGTGGGCGTTCTTGAGCACGATGTCCCTTCAAGGAAACACTGCCGGGCCAAAGCTGCGGAGTCTGTACTTGCATCTGCTCCCTTACGTTCCTTCCCCGATAGGCCAAAGCCTATCGGGGACGCGCCCGACCGCCCCCCCGGGCGGGCGCGTTCCGCTCCCACCCGCGTTCCGTCGCGTCGCCTTCGTCACCATAGTTCCCGACCCAATCCCCCTTGCCTTGCGCGTGCGCGCGACGGCAATCGGACCTATGAAGGCTCCACTGGAGCCTTCATAGGTCCTCAGGCAACGGTGGCGAAGGCGGCCGTCATGATGTTTCCAGCAAGAGACGTCGGGTTCTAGACCTTCAAGCTTAACCCAAGCTGAACGGAGGACTGTTCGGCGCGGTCCAGCATGCGTTGCAAGGCGGCCCCACGGGCAAAGTCAGGGTCGGCGACACCTTCGCCACGGATGGCCGCGATGAAGCGTTCGTAGATCGTCGCCAGAACCGGGGTATCGATGTCGTGCCATTCGGCCTTTTGCAGATCCGGCTCCAGACAGGCGCGCAAGCGGCTGACGTTCTTTTCCCACGACACCTCAAGCCCGCCCTTGTCGCCGTAAAGCCGCAGACGCAGGTCGTTGAGGTGACCCGAGGCAAAGCGGGTCGCAGCCACCGTGCCAAGGGCGCCATTGGCCAGCACCACCTGCATCGTGGCGCTGTCGTTGGCGTCCAGCACATAATCGCCGATCCTGTCGCCCGGTGCCTTGGGAAATGTCGCCAGACGGCAAGAGATTTCCTGCACCGCTTGTCCGGCCACGAAGGTCGCAAAGTCCAGGATATGGATGCCGACATCGCCGAGCACGCCCTTGGAGCCGTGCTTGCTCGACAGCCGCCACAGCCATTGGCTTTCGCGGTCCCAATGGCCCCAGGCGGGCTGGGTCAGCCAGCTTTGCAGATACGACGCCTCGAAATGACGGATGGTGCCGAGGGTGCCGTCGCGCACCATCTTGGCGCCAGCCTGCAGGGCGGCGACGTTGCGGTAGCTGAGGTTGACCATGTTGACGACGCCGGCCTTGGCGGCAGCGGCGGCCATGGCGTCGGCATCCTTCTCATTGGTGGCGAGCGGCTTTTCGCACAGGATGTGCTTGCCCGCCGCCAGCACCGGCATGGTGGTGACAAAGTGGGCGGCGTCGGGGGTGACATTGGTGACGGCGTCGAACTCGCCCCAGGCGATGGCCTCCTGAATGGAGGCAAAGCCGTTGGCGATCTTGTGCTTGTCGCAAAAGGCCTTGAGCTGTTCGGGGCGGGTGTCGATGCCGGCGACGAGGGTGACGCCCGCGATCTTGGCAAAGGCCTCGGCATGGTTGTTGGCCATGCCGCCGGTGCCAAGGATCAGCAGGCGAACGGGTTTCCTGGTCATCACCGATACCCCGCCTCGCCGTCATGGTGCAGTCGCGGGCCGCGCTCGACGATCGGCTCCAGCACGGCGGTGATCGGGCGGTTCGGCGCGTCGTTCGGAGCGGCGATGCGGGGCGCGGGATTATAGGCCCATTTCACCCCGTTCAGGATGACGCGCTGCACATTGGGGTCGTGGTAGGTCGGATAGGTTTCATGGCCGGGGCGGAAGTAGAACACGTTGCCTGCGCCGCGCTTGTAGGTCAGGCCAGAGCGGAAGACCTCGCCGCCCTGGAACCACGAGATGAACACGGTCTCAAGGGGTTCGGGCACGCCGAAGGGTTCGCCGTACATCTCCTCGGTTTCCAGTTCGAAATGATCCGGCAGACCTTGCGCGATGGGATGCTGACGCGAGGTGACCCACAACCGCTCCCGCTCACCCGCTTCGCGCCATGTCAGGTTGCAGGGGGCACCCATCAACCGCTTGAAAGGCTTGGCAAAATGGGCGGAATGCAGGAAGATGATCCCCATGCCACCCCAGACGGCATCGCAGACCCGATCCACAATCTTGTCATCGACCTGCCCGTGGGCGGCGTGGCCCCACCAGATCAGCACGTCGGTTTCGGCCAGCTTTTCAACCGTCATGCCATGCTCAGGGTCTTGCAGCGTGACCGTGGTGGCCTTGAAGGCGGCATCGCGGTTCAGCGCCTCGGCGATGGTGCCGTGCATGGTTTTGGGATAAACCTCTGCCACAACTTTATTCTTTTGTTCGTGAACGTTTTCGCCCCAGACGGTGACGCGAATGGCCATGGTTTTCTCTTTC
>JANXPK010000118.1 GCA_025357355.1 Rhodobacterales bacterium | reverse complement strand
GTCGTCCATTTCGGGTACTTCGGGCAGTGATCCGGCGGCGGCCTCGGCGGCGAGGGCCTCTGGCGTGCGGATGTCGGTGATGCGGGCACCGGGGAAGGCGGCGAGGACGGCCTGGACAAGCGGGTTGGTCAGGGCCTCGGCATGGGCCAGATTGGCATCGCGGTCACGGTCTTCGGCAATGGTGGGGGCGCCGCCCGCGGCGGTGACCGAGACGCCCCAGCGGGTGCCGGTCCAGCCTTGCAGGCGTTGGCCGAGGCGGGAGGCAAGGTCGGGGGCGGCGGTGTCGGTCGGCTGAAACTCGATCCGGCCGGGGGAATAGCGCACGAGGCGGAGGGTGGTTTCAACCTCGGTCAGAAGCTTGATGTCGCGCTTGTCGCGGATCAGGGCCACGACCTGATCGAAGGTCAGGTAAGCGGTTTGCGGGGCCTCGGCAAGGGCGGTCGCCTGGCCAGATGGCGTCGCTGGGTTGCGCGGGGTGGCCGGGGTGACGCGCATCATCGGGGCGCGGGGCGTGGGGGCAGCGGGGCTGGCGGCGGTAGGAGTGGCCGTTGGCTGGGGCTGCGATTGCAGGCGGCGGAGCAGGGTTTCGGGATCGGGCAGGTCGGCGACATGGGTCAGGCGGATCACCGCCATTTCGGCCGCCATCATGGCGTTCGGGGCGAGCGGCACTTCTTCCAGCGCCTTGAGGAGCATCTGCCACATCCGGCTGAGCGCGCGCATCGGCAGGCGGATCGCCATGTCGAGACCGCGGGCGCGTTCGTCGGGCGGCACGGTGGGATCGGAGGCGGCTTCTGGCGTGATCTTGATGACGGAGATCCAATGGGTGACCTCGGCCAGATCGCGCAGCACGGCGAAGGGATCGGCACCGTCGGCATATTGGGCGGCGAGTTCGGCAAGTGCGGCGGGGGCCGCGCCGCGCATGATGAGGTCGAAGAGGTCGAGAATGCGGCCACGGTCGGCAAGGCCGAGCATGGTGCGGACCTGGGCGGCGGAGGTTTCGCCAGCACCGTTGGAAATGGCTTGGTCCAAGAGCGATGTGGCATCGCGGGCGGAGCCTTCGGCGGCGCGGGTGATGAGCGCGAGGGCGTCGTCGGAGATTTGCGCAGCCTCGGCGGAAGCGATGCGGCGCAGGAGGGCGAGCATCACCTCGGGCTCGATGCGCTTCAGATCGAAGCGCTGGCAGCGTGACAGGACGGTGACCGGGACCTTGCGGATCTCTGTGGTGGCGAAGATGAATTTGACGTGGGCGGGGGGTTCTTCGAGGGTCTTCAGGAGGCCGTTGAAAGCCTGCGTGGACAGCATGTGGACTTCGTCGATGATGTAGATCTTGTAGCGGGCCGAGGCGGCGCGGTAGTGGACGCTGTCGATGATCTCGCGGATGTCGTTGATGCCGGTGCGGGAGGCGGCGTCCATCTCCATCACATCGACATGGCGGCCTTCGGCGATGGCACGGCAGGTATCGCAGAGGCCGCAGGGGTCGGTGGTAGGGCCGCCGGTGCCGTCGGGTCCGGTGCAGTTCAGACCCTTGGCGATGATCCGCGCCGTGGTGGTTTTGCCGGTGCCGCGGATGCCGGTCAAAATGAAAGCGTGGGCGATGCGGTCGGCGGCGAAGGCGTTGCGCAG
>JANXPK010000111.1 GCA_025357355.1 Rhodobacterales bacterium | reverse complement strand
GGGTCATGGTTGCGGTCAGGGTTTCACCGGAGGCGAGGCGCGTCAAGCCGGGTTGGCCGGGCAGATTGTGGGCATCGACCGGATGCGACACCGGCTCGAAGCAGAAGAAATCGGCGGCGGAGGAGGGGGAGTAGAGCAGGGCGGTGGGAAGGTTGGTGGCGGTGAGTTGGATCGTGGCGGCGTTCGGGCCTTGGGCGATGCAGGCTTGGCCATCCCAGCCGGAGAAGCCGGCGTTGATCCAGTCTTGGGGCAGGGGGGCTTGGGTGGTCCAGGGGCCGCCGTTCCGGGGCGCGGGTTGGGTTGTGGCGGGCAGGTGGTCGGGGGTTTCGGGCCAGGTGCCGGTTGCGGTGAACTGCAGGCGGGTCGCGGCGTCGCGGGGGAACCACGGGTGCAGGCCAAGGCCGTAGGGCAGGGCCGTGGTGGCGCGGTTGGTGACGGCGAGAGCGGTGATCAGGGAATGCGGGGTGAGGTAATAGCTGACCGTGGCGGAATAGCGGAACGGGCCGATCTCGCCTTGGCTCAGCGTCAGTTCGGCATAGTCTTTGTGGGTGACGGTGGGAGCCCATGCGCGTTGAAAGCCGTCGCCGTGGATCGGATAGGGTTCGCCGGGCAGGTTGGGGGCGACGGGGTGGAAGTGGCCGTCATAGGTGAAGCCGCCGTGGGAGATGCGATTGGAGAAGGGCACGAGCAAGTTACAGGCGAGGGTGAAGGGGTCGGCGTTGCCCGACCACGGTCGGAGTACCGGCAAGCCGTCGTTCCAAAGCCCGGCCAGACCGCCGCCCAACAGGGGGACGATCCGGGCGCGAGCGGTATCTGCGGTCAGCGTGATCATTCACCAGCCACCGTCAATGCCGATGTTCTGCCCCGAGATCATCCGCGCGGCATCGGAGGCGAGAAAGACCGCCAGATCGGCGACGTCCTCGGCCAGAATGCGGGATTTCAGGCTTTGGCGGTCGAGGATGAAGCGGTTGTAATCCTCCAGCCGGTCGGCGAAGACGCGATCCTCGGCCTGCGAGACGACGGCGCCGGGGGCGATGGCGTTGACGGTTATGCCATGGGGGCCAAGTTCGCGCGCGAGGCCCTTGGTCAGGCCAAGCATCGCGCCCTTGGAGGCGACATAGGGCACATAGCCGTCCCACTGGCCGTTGAGGGTGAGCGAGGTGAGGTTGATGACCCGGCCCCAGCATTTGGCTTTCATGGCGGGTGCTACGGCGCGGGTCAGGGCGAAGGCGGCAGCGGAGTTCACGCGCAGTTGCTGTTCGTATTCTTCAAGGCTGAAGTCCTCAAAGGGTTTGTTGATGATGAGGGCGGCATTGTTGATCAGGATGTCGAAAGGGCCAGCGGCGGCAACCCGGGCCTGAGCGTCCGCGAGATCGTTCAGATCGACGCCGAGCCAGCCATGGGCTGCGGGTGGAGTTGCCTCGGGCCGGTCAAGGATGGTGACCTGTGCGCCTGCCGCAGCAAAGGCCAGCCCAAAGGCGGTGCCGATGGTGCCAAGGCCGCCGGTGATCAGCGCATGTCTTCCGGTCAGGTCGAGCGGCATCATGGGGTCACAATATCTCCGACACTTCCTCGATCGAGGTTTCGGACGCGGGTTTGTCCAGCACGATCTGGCCCAAGGCCATGGCGACGATGCGGTCGCAGCAGGCAAAGACGTGGTGCATGTTGTGGCTGATGAAGATCGTGGTCACGCCCTGCGCCTTGAGCCCTTTGACAAAGCCGATGACCTTGGCGGTTTCCTTGACCGACAGATGGTTGGTCGGCTCGTCCAGGATCATCACCTTGGATTTGAAGTGCATAGCGCGGGCGATGGCGACGCCCTGACGCTGACCGCCCGACAACTCACCGACAAGTGCATCGGGCGAGCGCAGATGCAGATCGACATCGGCGATGGCCTTGACGCTATCCTGGCGCATCTTCTTTTCATCCAGAATGCCGATGCCGCCGACGGACCATTTGAGCGGCTCGCGCCCGATGAAGACGTTGCGCGAGATCGTCATCAGGGGGACCATCGAGTTGTACTGATAGATCGTCTCGATCCCGAGGCCCATCGCGTCCTTGGGATTGCGGATGTCGACCGGCTGGCCGTCGAGCAGGATTTCGCCGTCATCGGCGCGGTGCAGGCCGGACAGGATGTTGATCAGGGTCGATTTGCCTGCGCCATTGTCACCGACCAGACCCAGCGCCTCGCCCTTGTGGACCTGCAGGCTGACGCCTTTGAGGGCGTGCACGCCGGAATACCATTTGTGCAGGTTGCGGGTTTCGATGATGGGGGTGTTCATCGGTCGGTCTCCACTTTCATGGCGCGGCCACGGCGGCGCAGCCAGGCGTTGCCGATCACCGCGAAGATGGTCAGGGCACCGATGGCGAATTTGAACCAGTTGGCGTCGATCTGGCTCATCACCATGCCATTGTCGATGATGCGGATCAGGGTGGCGCCGATCAGTCCGCCGATGATGGAACCGACCCCGCCCGCCAATGAGGTACCGCCGATCACGGCGGCGGTGACGGCTTGCAGTTCCATCCCCTCGCCGATCGAGGGCAGGAAGGAGTTCAGCCGCAGGGATTGCATCATCCCGGCAAAGCCCGCGAGGATCGAGCAGATCATGAAACAGGCGATCTTCACGCGGCCGGTCGGGATGCCCATGGCTTGGGCGGCGGGCAGAAAGCCGCCGGTGGCGCGCACCCAGTTGCCAAAGTTGGTGCGGGCAAGCAGGAGGCTGATCAGGATCGCTATCCCTGCGAACCACAGGACCGAGGCGCGGATGATGCCGCCGCCGTCGACAAAGCCGACGAAGATCCAGCTTGGCACCTGACCGGGCTTGATGCGCGGCGGAAAGCCGCCGGAGACGACGACGGTCATCGAGCGGGCCATGAAGAGCATGCCGAGCGTGGTGATGAACGAGGGGATTTCAAAGCGGTTGGAGATGTAGCCGTTCAGAAAGCCGATGACGGCGCACAATGCCAGACCGGCCAGAACCGCCAGCCAGAACGGCCAGCCGCCGACAACCAGCACCGCCATCGTCATCGGCATCAGCGCAAAGACCGATCCGACCGAAAGGTCGAACTCGCCGCAGATCATCAGGAGCGTCACGCCGACGGCTACCAGCGCGGTTTCGGGCAGAAGGCCAAGGACGCCGCGGATGTTGTCGATGGTGATGAACACGCCGTTGGAGCGGATCTCGAAGAGGATGACCAGGAGCAACAGCAGGATCGTGCTGGCAAGTTCGGGCTTCTGCAGGGCAAGTTTGAAAAGACGACGCATGCGGCGGGGTTCCCGGGGTTGGTGTAACAGCGACGCGGAGAGCAGCCTCCGCGCCGCCAAGGTTTTGGCCGTTCAGCGCAGGCCTTTTTCCGACAATGCCCGGACGCCCGCGACATCCTTGGGATATACCAGTGCCTCGCCGGTGTTGATGTCGGCGGGGGCGAGGCCGACGGTCTTGGCCAGATAAACCTCCATCACCGGCATGAAGCCCTGTTCGTAGGGCTGCTGGTCAACCTCGACCTGAATGTAGCCCGAGTCCATCGCGTCCAGCACCACGGGCACAAGGTCGAAACCGGCGAGCAAGACCTTGCCGGGCGGCACGCCCTTGTCTTTGAGAACGCCCGCAACCCCGGCATGCCAGAAGCCGGTGTCGAAATAGGCGTTGGTTTCAGGATGGGCGTTCAGATAAGCGCCCACCCGGTCGGCGGTGATGGCAAGATCGGTGCCGCTGTCGATCTTTTCATAGGTGATCTTGCGTTCGGGATGGGCCTTGATCTGTTCATCAAGGAAGTTCGTGACGCCAAGGGCGCGGGTTTCGGACCAGTTCTGGCCGGGACCGGAGACGCCAACCAGAATGTGCAGCGGCCCGTCCTTGGGCATGTTGGCCCATTGCGCGCGGGCCAGACCGTAGCCCGCAGGCTCGAACCCCTGGCCGATGAAAGCCTGCCGGGCGTTGCCAGCCGCACCTTCAAGGTCGTCGACGTTGGACGCGATCACGATGATCCCGGCATCGCGGGCGCGTTTGATCACGTCGTCAAAGGCGGTGTTGTCGACGATGGAGGTGATCAGGGCATCGGGCTTGCGCGCGACCGCCGCCTCCATGTTGGCCACCTGTTCGGGGATCGAGCCATCGGTCTGGACATAGACCATCTGGCAATTGGCCGCGAGCTTGGCGCAGGCATCCTCATAGCCCTTTTGCACCGCCTGCCAGAAGGTGTTGGAGGCACCGGAGTGGACGGTGAAGACGATTTCAAGCGGCTTGTCGGCAAGTGCCGCCGACGAGGCCGTCGACAGCAGGGCCGCGATGGCCAGACCTTTGAGTTTCTTCATGATATGCTCCTCCCTTGAAGCGGATTGCGGTCTTGTCA
>JANXPK010000078.1 GCA_025357355.1 Rhodobacterales bacterium | reverse complement strand
GTCCGCAGGGCTAGGATATGCGCATCGGCGTCGTTCAGCACGAAACCGTCCCGGGCGAGCTGGATCGCCGGCGCCATCACCTCGGCGCGTTGCATGTTGCCGTATTGGGTCAGCGCCTCGTCGAGCCCCATCACCGTGCCCGGCACGCCAATGCCAAGCCAGGAGGTCTGGCTGCGCTCGGGCACCACCTTGCCGTCGGCGTCCTGAAACATCGTCGTGGTAGCGGCCAGCGGAGCCTTCTCGCGGAAATCGAGAAACAGGTTGCCGCCGCTGGCGAGATGCACAACCATGAAACCACCGCCGCCGATATTGCCGCAACAGGGATCGACGACCGCAAGCGCATAGCCGACCGCAACAGCCGCATCGATAGCATTGCCGCCGTGCTGCAGGATTCCGACGCCGACCTGCGTGGCCAAATGCTGCTCGGTGACGACCATCCCATGCGTGGCCGTCACCGGCTGCACGGCAGCCAGCTTGGCAAGTGTGGCGCCAGACGCGCCGACATCCGGCAAAGCGGCACCATTGCTGCCGGTATCCGCGAGGGCGGCGGAACCTGTCAGGATGGCGGCAACAAGCAATGTGGTGACGCTCCGCATGCCGGACCTCCAGTGAGCAGTCGCAAGTTATTTGCAAGAGTAAGCCAGTTCCACGCTATTGACACAAAAATACGGTGGCGGGCCGGGTCGCAAGCAAGAAGCGGTAAGCAGAACAGAACTCTGCGGATCAAAGAGGTTGAACTCCGGGGTGCCGGTAAGCGTTCGTCCAGTACCGGGGTCGGTCCGTTGCCGACACTTAGCTTGGGCGCGTCCGGTCCGACATTGAACCTGGAGCGGACTTTGGTATAGCCTGCAGCACATCCAATCTTGCGACCTTTTGAAGTGTGGGCGCTCGGCCACAATCTCTCTCTGACCTTTGCCGTCCGATTTCGGGCAGAGTTGTGTGCGCCGCGGTGGGCCGGATCTATGTTATTTGGTGGGCCGCTTGGGAAGATGCGTTCAAAGGTTGACACATGAAGACCTACAAGGTTGCCCACACAGCGCTGGCCCTGCCCAGCGTGATCCTTGGCCTGATGCGGATCGCCGAAATTGGCGACAGCGAGATTCAGGCGCTTTGCGACACAGCGCTGGCCTCCGGCCAGGGTGTTTCGACGAGTGGTGTTTGTCGCACTTGAACCGTTCCATCGCCGGGTACGTCAGAATGTTTTGCTTGTCTGACTAACCCGTGGCCAGCGCCAGTTGCCTGGGCCTCTACGTCACATCTTACCCGTCGCGGTCGATCACCACGGTCCATTCCTGCGTGTGCTCGTCACAGGCGGCGCGCTTGTAGGTAGCCTTGGTGCAATAGTGCAGCTCCATGACCTTGGTATACATTTCCTGCCAGTCGGCCATCTTGTCTTATGGCGCATAGACCGGCCAGTTCGGAGGGAACGGCAGGTATGGCAGATGGTCATACCAGACCTGGTCATGCAGACAGAGCGTCTTGTAGCGGTTGAGCTAGCTGTCCCAGGACCGGGCATTCTTTTCGACAATGATCGTGGGCACACCCAGTTGCCGAAGCTGCGCGCCAAGGGCAATGCCGCCCTGACCGCCACCGATGATCACGACATAGGGCTGCTTTGAGTGGGCGTCGTTCATGATGGTCTTCTTGCGTTGGGCGCAATATTAATGATATACGTCAGCAATATCGCCAGGCCAGCGATAGCGTCCAAGATCAATGGATTGGCGTAAGGATGAAAGGGTTCAGACATGCGTATCTCCAAGGAAAAGCGCCAGGAAAACCACGACAGGATCGTTGCTACAGCGTCAGAGATGTTCCGCGAGCGCGGCTTTGATGGCGTGGGCGTGGCAGACCTGATGGAGCGGGCTGGGCTGACACATGGCGGCTTTTACAACCACTTCGCCTCCAAGGAGTCGCTGATTGCCGAGGCCTCGGCCAAAGGATTTGGCGAAACCACGGCGCGTTATGCCGGCTATGATGTGGGTGCGGTGATCGACGCCTATGTCTCGCGCGCCCACCGCGATGCGCGTGGACAGGGCTGCCCGGCCGCCGCGTTGAGCGGCGAAGCGGCGCGGTTGCCTGAAGACACCAGAGCGGTTTTCGGCGAAGGAATCACGGGCCTGGTGGCGGCGATAGAGGGCAGTCTGGCATCGAACCCTAAAATTGCTCGCGCGCAGGCCATCAGCCTTCTGGCACAAGCGGTTGGTGCGGTTGTTCTGTCGCGGGCCTGCCCGGATGCCTCTGCCCTTGCGGATGAAATCCTGGATACCTGTCGGGCCGATTGCCATGCGACTCTTGCGGATCGCGCTTGAAAAAAGGGCCGAAGTGACGCGGCCCCGCCTTCTCGAGGATCGGAGCAGGGCTTAGCGCGGCACCGTGATAACAACCTTGCCCTTGGCGCGCCCGGTTTCGACATAGGCCAAGGCCTCGGCGGTCTGGGAAAAGGGGAAAACCTTGTCCACCACGGGGCGGATCACGCCTGAGTCGATCAGCTTGGCGATCTGAGCCAACTGCGCTCCATCCGCGCGCATGAACAGGAAGGAATACCGGATGCCCCGGCTTTTCGCCTTCTTCAGCACGCCTCTGCTGAGCATCCCCATCACAAAGCGCAGGATCAGGTTCAGCCGCAGGGATTTGGCAAAGGGCACATCCGGCGGGCCAGAAAGCGAGATCAAGCGGCCGCCCGGCTCGACCAGCTGCGGC
>JANXPK010000051.1 GCA_025357355.1 Rhodobacterales bacterium | reverse complement strand
GGCGCCTTCCATGATCGCCGACACGCCATAGGGCAAGAGCGAGGAATGCACCTCAAACCCCTTCACGTCCACCCGGTAGCCGGTGCCGGTCTTGTGGCGCTTGCGGTCTGGGCGCTGGTTCGGGGCCAGCAGCTGGGCCTGACGCGGCCGCTGCAACTGGCGCTGTCCTACGACGAAGAGCTGGGCTGCACCGGTGCGCCGCCGATGATTGCGGCGATGCAGGGCTTGTTGCCCAAGGCCGAGATTGCCCTGATCGGCGAGCCGTCGCGGATGACGGTGATCAACGGCCACAAGACCGGCACCGGCTACCGGGTGGACGTGAAGGGGTTTGAGGTGCATTCCTCGCTCTTGCCCTATGGCGTGTCGGCGATCATGGAAGGCGCCCGGTTGATCGGGTGGGTGAATGACCGCAATGCGGCCCTGCAGGCGGCGGCTGGTCCGTCACCGTTTCGCCCGCCGTTCTCGACCCTGCATGTCGGGATGATTTCGGGCGGGACGGCCAACAACATCACCGCCGCCGACTGCCACTTCGCGGTCGAGATGCGGGTGCTGCCGGGCGAGGATGCCGATGCGCTGGCGGCAGAGTTCGTGGCGGCGGCGGCACGGCTTAACCGGGCGGTCAAAGCGGTGCGTCCCGAAGCGGGGGTCAGTTTGACCAGGTTCTTCGGCGTGCCGGGGTTGCGTCCCGAAGCGGGAGGCGCTGCCGAGGCCTTGGCGCGGCGGTTGACCGGGGCCAATGCGACGGGCGTGGTCAGCTACGGCACCGAGGCCGGGCAGTTTCAGGCCGCGGGCTATTCGGCGGTGGTGTGCGGGCCGGGCGACATCGCGCAGGCCCATCAGGTCGACGAATATCTGGAGGTGACGCAATTCGCGGCGGGACAGCGGTTCATGGAGCGGCTGTTGGAGGAGTTGGCATGACCGGGCCGGTACAGGCGACCTCACCGCAGCGCTATCCCGGCCCGCCCCCAACGCAGACCGATGTGGTGGTGGTGGGCGGCGGGATCATCGGGGTGATGACGGCCTGGCATCTGGCGGAACGCGGGCTGCGCGTGGTTGTCTGCGAAAAGGGCCGGGTGGCGGGCGAGCAGTCCAGCCGCAACTGGGGCTGGATCCGCCAGCAGGGCCGCGATTTCGGCGAATTGCCGATCATGATGGAAAGCCTGACCCAGTGGCAGGCGATGGCGGCGGAGATGCCGGGCTTGGGGTTTCGGCAGGCGGGGGTGACCTATCTTGCGCGGACGGCACGGGAAATGCAGGGATTTGAACACTGGGCGGATGAGGCGCAGGGCCACGGGCTTGACGTGCGGATGCTGGCGAGGGCCGAGGTTGCAGACCGCTTTGCCGGGGCGGCGCCTTGGGTTGGCGGGCTATGCACCGCGTCGGACGCGCAGGCCGAGCCATGGGTCGCCGTGCCGCTATTGGCTGAGGGTGCGGTGCGGCGCGGAGCGGTCATTGTCGAAGATTGCGCGGTGCGGCGGCTCGACCGTCAGGGCGGGCGGGTGGTTGGCGTGTGGACCGAACACGGGCGCATCGGCTGCGATCATGTGGTGGTGGCGGGCGGGGCGTGGTCGTCGCTGTTACTGCGCGCCGAGGGGGTGACGATCCCGCAGCTGTCGGTTCTGGCGTCGGTGGCGCAGACCGAGCCGATGGCCGGGTTTGACACCTGCATGGCCGATGACCGGATGGGGCTGCGGCGGCGGGCCGATGGCGGCTACACCATCGCACCGGGCGGGCGGCACGACTATTTCATCGGCCCGGATGCGTTTCGCAACATCGGGCTGTATCTATCGGTTCTGAAACGGGATTTGGGGTCGACGAGGTTCCGCCCGTTCGCCCCGCGCGACTATCCAGACGGCTGGGGCACGCAGCGGTCATGGTCGGGCGATCAGGTATCGCCGTTCGAGCGGATGCGGGTGCTGAACCCCGCACCCAACATGGGATCGCTGTCACGGTTGCAGGATGATTTCGCGGCGGCCTTCCCGAGGTTGGGCCGACCGGTCATCACGCTGGCCTGGGCCGGGATGATCGACACCATCCCCGATGTGGTGCCCGTGGTGGACCGTGTCGCTGTAGTGCCGGGGCTGGTGATTGCCACGGGCATGTGTGGCCACGGTTTCGGCATCGGGCCGGGCATCGGACGGGTGGTGGCCGATCTGGTGGCAGGGCGTGCCGTGGGCCATGACTTGTCGCGGTTTCGGCTGGGCCGGTTCAGCGATGGCTCAAAGCTGGTGCCGGGGCCGTCCCTTTAGAGCGGGATGACCCTGGATAGCATCGCGCGACATCACCTGACGGAGGATCGGCGCGGTCTTGCATCCTCTCAACAAGCGCAGCCAGCGGGCAATACCCGACCACCGGGTGGGCATCCATCGTTTGCGGTCGAAGCTTTATGGTTACGCCCCCCGACCGGTGAGCATTGTGACGACGGAGCGGAATGCCCGTCCTGGGGGGGCGGTCGGGCATTGCCCGGCGCTGCGCTTGTCACCGGGCAAGAAGATGGGAGAATTATCTCGGTCTAGGGGGGGCAACTTACTGCGGTCTGTCGCTTCAAATCTATGCTTTCGGAGAACGCTCATCGGTTCTGTGCAGTCCTTTTCGCTTTCGCAAGCGGCGAAGGACCGCACGGGGCTGATGAGCGGCCGAAAAATACGCTCACCATTTTATACGCAAAAGCAAAGTGTTACGGCGCGATCCTATTGCAGAAAGGGCATCGGATCGACGGAATCCAGCCCTTGGCGCACCTCGAAATGCACATGCGCGGGGCTGCCTGCGGCGACCTTGGCGATGACCTGACCGCGCGTCACGCTGGCGCCTTGCGCGACGGTGACACCCTCGATGCCGGTGTAAACCGTCAACAGTCCCCCGGCATGCTTGATGACGACGATGATGGCGCCAGAGGGATCGTGGGTGACCGCGGCTACCGACCCCGCAGCCGCCGCCTTGACGGCATCACCGGCAGTGGCCGCGATGTCGATGCCCTCGTTCACCTTCTTCTGATAGGCGCGGATCACCTTGCCGTCGACCGGCATGGCGAATTGCGCGGCCGAGGTGGTGGTGCGGCTCGCGGCAAGGTTCGGCGACGGTGGCAGGGTCTTGGCGACATCGGACGCGGTTGGCGTTTGCTGGTCGGGCAGGGGTTGGCTGGCCGAGGGCGGTTCTGGCAGGGGCGAGCCCTGACCGGGCGGTGTGGCGTCTGGCGCGGCGGGCAGGCGGGCAGCATCCTGCGGCGTCGGGATGATCAGGTACTGGCCCTCGCGCACTGACAGATCGGGGCCAAGCCCGTTCCAGTCGGCCAGCGCCTTGGCGGAAATGTTAAACGTCCTGGCGATGGTGAAGGCAGTTTCGCCGCGTTTGACCTGATAGCGCACCGGCACCGGGCCAGAGGTCTGGGTCGAGAACGGCGGTTTGGTCGGGGTGGCGGTGGTGGGTGTGCCGTTGGCGTCGACCCGGTCAAGCGCGGTCGTCGCGATGGCAGAGATGTCAAGGCCGCCGGGCGTGGTGCCGGTCGGGCTCGCCGACGGGGTGCTGGTATCGGCTGCGGCGACGCGGACGGGCAGGGCCAGCACCTCACCGCCACGCAGGGCATCGCCGGCTTGCAGCGCGTTGAATTTGGCCAGTTGATCGGGCGACACGGCGACCCGCGCGGCCAGCGTCGTCACGGTATCGCCCTGGCGTGCCACGATCACCTGATAGCCGGGATAAGAGATGACGCCGTTCTGATCGGGCGACGGGCGGGCACTTGTGGCCTGTTCGACCGCCCCCGAAGTGGCCGAGCCGTTGTTGCGCAGGTCCCAATCCACGCCGTTGCCACCGCCGCAGCCTGACAGCAGCAACGCTGCCAGCAGACCTGTCACCACGAACCCTGGTCCGCGCGACCGGTTTGAATTTGCCACATACAACGACATCACCTGCATGAAACGCCCTTCGCCTCGCCTTTGCCGGCATCCCGGGTTGATCCCGGGACCGGTCACTCCACCGCCACGCCCTCGACCAGCGGCACAAAGCGCACCGGGCGAAGTTCTTCATAGTCGTAGCCGCTGTCCAGCCGCGTCACCTTGATCAGGCTTTGCACCGCATCGGACTGGCCCACCGGCAACACCATGATACCGCCAACCTTCAACTGGGCCAAGAGGGGACCCGGCGGGTCTTCGGCGGCGGCGGTCACCAGGATGCGGTCAAACGGGGCCTGTTCGGGCAGGCCGCGGCTGCCATCGGCGGCAAAGGCGGTGATGTTGACCAGACCCATGGCGCGAAACACATCCTGTGCCTCGCGCACGAGGCGGCGGTGACGGTCGATCGTATAGACGCGGCGGGCCAGTTGCGACAAGATCGCCGCCTGATAGCCCGAGCCGGTGCCGATCTCCAACACGGTATCGCGGGGCTGCGCGTTCAGTGCCTGGGTCATCAGGCCGACGACCGAGGGCTGGCTGATGGTCTGGCCGCAGGAAATGGGCAGCGGCATGTCCTCGTAGGCGCGGTCGGCGAATAGGCCGCGGACGAAGGCGCCACGGTCGATCTTTTCCATCGCCGTCAGCACCCGCGCGTCGGTGACCCCGCGCGAGCGCAGCGCGAACAGAAAGCGCATCTTGCGTTCGGCCGGGCTGTCGCCCTCTGGCTCGGCTCCATCCTGTGCGGTGATGGTGTCCCCGTTCATGCCAGACGCTCGGCCAGTTCGCTGAGGCGGTCATGCGCGGTCAGGTCGGCGCGCAGCGGGGTCACGGCGATATGGCCGTCGACATTGGCGGTTATATCGGACCCTGGCAGCGTGGCGCGACCCTGCTCGCCGCCCTTGATCCACAGGAACTGCCGCCCGGTCGGCGAGACATGCGGCTCCAGCGAGAACGCGGTATAGCGGCGAAAGCCCTGATTGGCGACACGCGGGCCCTTGACCTGCGCGGCGGGCAGGGCGGGGAAGTTGACGTTGTAAAACAGCCGGTAATCGGCCTCATCCCAGATGCCGTGGTCCAGAAGTTTGCGAACCAGTGCCGCGCCATGACGTGCGGCCGCTTCGAACGGGTCATCGAGCCTGGCATTCTCGGGGCCGAAGAACTGGCTGAGGGCGATGGCCTTGAGACCCTGCAGCGCCGCTTCCATCGCCCCGCCGATGGTGCCGGAATAAAGCACGTTTTCGCCCGCGTTGTTGCCGCGGTTGACGCCCGACAGCACCAGATCGGGCCGCGCATCCTTCATCACATGATAGATGCCCGCCAGCACGCAATCGGCCGGTGTCCCCTCGGCGGCAAAGCGGCGCGGGCCGAGTTCGGCGATCATGGTCGGATGGGTGTAGCTGATGCAGTGGCCGACGCCAGACTGTTCGAAGGCGGGCGCCACCACCCACACCTCGCCTTGCGGTCCGGCGATGGCGGCGGCGATGCGTTCCAGCACCACGAGGCCGGGTGCATTGATGCCGTCGTCATTGGTGATCAGAATGCGCATGGGGCCTCCTGTCGTCCCTGATAGACGACAGGTCCTGCCGGGGCAAGCTACGGGGTTGCAATCTTGGGCCGTGGGCATTCAATGGCGGCGAACCAACAACGGCGGGGGGGCGCAGATGATGGAACGGGTGGGTTTTGTGGGGATCGGCCTGATGGGCCACGGCATGGCCAAGAACATCGTGGACAAGGGCTATCCGTTGACGGTGATCGCACATCGCAAGCGCGAAGCGGCAGAAGATTTGATCGGCCGGGGGGCAGTGGAGGTAACCAGCCTGCCCGATCTTGCCGGGCGTTGCGATGTCATCTTTCTGTGCCTGACCGGCTCACCTGAGGTGGCCTCGGTTTTGGCAGGGCTGAAGCCGGGGTTAGCGCGTGGATCGGTGGTGGTCGATTGCTCGACCTCGGACCCAACGGTCAGCCTGCGGCTGGCGGCGGAACTGGCCGGGATCGGCGTCGATTTCGCCGACGCGCCCTTGAGCCGGACGCCCAAGGAGGCCTGGGCCGGAACGCTGGATTGCATGGTCGGGGCCAGCGATGCGGTCTTTGCGCGGGTGCAGCCCATCATCGCCACCTGGGCGGGCAAAATTGTGCATATCGGGGTGGTGGGCGACGGTCACAAGATGAAGCTTCTGAACAACTTTCTGTCGCTCGGCTATGCGGCGCTTTATGCCGAGGCGCTGGCCCTGTCGCGCAAGGTCGGCATTCCGGTCGCGGAATTCGACAAGGTCATCCGGGGCGGTCGGATGGATTGCCCGTTCTACCAGACTTTCATGGGCTACAATCTGGAAGGCAACCGCGCCGCGCACCGGTTCACTTTGGGCAACGCCTACAAGGACATGCGCTATGTCGAGGCGATGGCCAATGCAGCGGGAGTGGCGACCCCGGTGGCGAGTGCGGTAAAGAACTCTTATGCCGCAGCGGTGGCAACGGGAGGCTCTGGGCCAGAGGACTATGTGCCGCATCTGGCCGATTTCGTCGCGAGGGCCAATGGGGTTGCTTGAGCTGCTCCATTGATGGTGCGGGGGTTCAATCCAGCGGGAACGCCATTCCTGAGTTGCGGGCTCCAGAGCAAGATGATTGAAGATCGAACCAAACCCGTTCTTCTGTTTCCTGCCCGGTGACAAGCCCAGCGCCGGGCAATGCCCGTCCGCCCCCATGGGCGGGCATTGACAACTGCCGTCACGAGGCTCGCCAACTGGGGGTCTTCACCATAAAGCTTTGACCGCAACCGATTGATGCCCACCCGGCGGGCGGGCATAGCCCTCTGACAGCGCTGGTGGAGAGGATGCAAGGCGCGCTCAGGCCGGCGATGTCGCGCAATTGTTTCCGGAGATATTTCGCTCTGCCCGTTTCGCGGCGGCATGGCCAGTGCCGGGTCTTGCCAGCGGTCGCAATAAAAGTTAGCTCACCGCAGAACTATTGGACCCAACCGCATCATGAACCAAAGCCTTGCCCGTCCCGCACTGATCCTAGGTCTGCTGTCGTGCATCGGGCCCTTTGCCATCGACATGTACCTGCCTGCAATGCCTGTCATCGGCGCGGACCTGTCTGCAACGCCGCAAGGCATGCAAAGCACGATCACCGCCTATTTCGCCGCCTTTGGCATCGCCCAGATGATTTATGGCCCCTGGGCCGATCAGGCCGGGCGCAAGTTGCCGCTTTATGCCGGGATCGCCATGTTCGTGGCGGGAACCCTGCTGTGTCTGACGGCCCACAGTGCCGCCGGTCTGATTGCCGGCCGCTTCGTGCAAGGGCTCGGTGGTGCCGCCCTTGGCGTCGTTCCACGCGCCATCGTGCGCGACATGATGACGGGGGCAGAGGCGACGCGGATGATGGCGGCGATCATGCTGGTGTTTTCGGTGTCGCCCATGCTGGCGCCTCTGGCCGGATCGGCGCTGCTGATGATCACCGGCTGGCGCGGCATCTTTGGCGCGCTTCTTTTGGCCTCGGTGCTGAGCCTCGCCATGCTGGCCTTTGCCCAACCCGAGACGCTGGCGCCAGAGAACCGCCGACCTTTCAACCTTGGCAGCCTTCTGGGTGGCTGTTACGCGCTTTTGCTGGACCGCAGCTTTCTGTTGTGGACCTTCATCGGCGCGTTCGGCTTTGGCAGCTTCTTCATCTTCCTCGCTTCAGCCTCCTACGTCTATCAGCAGGGCTTTGGCCTATCCTCGACCGGGTTCTCGCTGGCCTTTGCCGCCAATGCGATGGCCTTCATCGGCGCGACCCAGCTGGCGAGCCGGGCGTCCCTGCGCTTTGGCGTGCTGCCGATGCTGAAATGGGCGAGTGTGGGCTTTGCGGCGGCGGCCTGTGTGACCTTGGCGCTGGCTGCGGCCGGGCTTGCCAATCTGTGGGTGTGCATGGCGGGCATCGGCCTTGGCAATGGCTGTCTTGGGCTGATCGTGCCATCGACCATGGTGCTGGCGCTGGACGATCAGGGCGAGAAGGCGGGGTTGGCCTCGTCCTTGGGCGGCACGCTGCAAATGCTGACAGGCGGGCTGATGGTGGTGGTGCTGGGGCCCTGGCTGGGTGCCGATCCGTTGCCGATGGTCGCGGGGATCGCCTTTGCCGCACTCGTCACGCTGGCCCTGACGCTGATGATGGCGCGGGACGGGCGCGGTCAGGCGGCGCGCAAACCGCTCAGAAGCTCGGCCAGGGCGGCATCCAGCACCTCAAGCCCGCCGCCCGAACCTTCCGACAGCACCCGCCGCCAGCCACGCGCGCCCGAGCGGCCCTGAAACAGGCCGAGCATGTGGCGGGTGATCTGATGCAGGCGGCCGCCCTGCGCCAGATGGTTGGCGATATAGGGTCGCATGGCGTCAGCCACGGCAAAGGCGTCGGGGGCGAAGCCGTCGCCCCACAGCGCATCCGCGCCGATCAACACGCCCGCCGGGTCGTGATAGGCCGCCCGCCCGATCATCACGCCGTCAAGCCCCTGATCCAGCAGGGTTCGGGCCTGATCCAGTGAGGTGATCCCGCCGTTGAGGCAAATGGTCAGATGCGGATAGGCTGCCTTCATCCGCAACACCAGAGCGTAGTCGAGCGGCGGTATCTCGCGGTTTTCCTTGGGACTCAGGCCCTGCAGCCAAGCCTTGCGGGCGTGGATGATGACGTGCCGCACGCCCGCCACCGACACCTTTTCGATGAAGTCGGGCAGCACGACCTCCGGATCCTGATCGTCCACCCCGATCCGGCATTTCACGCTTACCGGCACTTGCGCTGCTTCGATCATGGCGGCAACGCAATCGGCGACCAGCGCCGGACGCTCCATCAGCACCGCGCCAAAGCAGCCCGATTGCACGCGATCAGAGGGGCAGCCGACGTTGAGGTTGATCTCGTCATAACCATAGGGCGCCGCAATCCGCACCGCCTGCGCCAATTCGCGCGGGTCAGAGCCGCCGAGTTGCAGGGCAACAGGATGCTCGGTGTCGGAATACCCCAACAGCCGGTCGCGCGGCCCGTGGATCACGGCGGGGGCGGTGACCATTTCCGTGTACAGCATCGCCCGCCGCGTCATCAGCCGGTGGAAGTGGCGGCAATGGCGGTCGGTCCAGTCCATCATCGGGGCGACAGACAGGCGGTGGGCGGGTCCGCCCGGTCGAACGGCGTGGTGCAATGCAACGGTCACGGACAGGCCTTCGGTGTTGCGCCGGGCCTTGTACGCCACAACGGACCCGTCGGCCACCCCTGCGCGGGACCAGTGTTGTCTTGATTTCCACGCTTGGAACGCCCATCTTTGATGGCAGCGCAACCAAGGCTGCGGCACAGGTGCCAGTTCGTTCGGGGGCAGCACCTCCAGACTTGCGCGGCGCCCCTCGCTCGGGCCAAATGGCAGGTCGCTTGACCCTGCCGTCGCGGTCCCGACCCATCATGGTCCGGCAAAATGAACCCCATTACCCTATTCCTGACCGTCGTCTTGCTTGCCATCGGCATGCTCGTGATTGCGACTGAGCATTATGCCCTTGGCGCGGCCTTCATCGTACTGGCCATCATCGTGGCTGCGGCCCTGAAAATGGCCAATACCTGGCAAAAGTTCGTGATCCTGCGCGCAGGCAGGCTGTTGGGCGTCAAGGGACCCGGTCTGTTCCTGATCATTCCGGTGATCGACAGTGTGGTCGCCGTCATCGACGAGCGCATCCAGACCACGGCCTTCAGTGCCGAACAGGCGCTGACCCGCGACACGGTGCCGGTCAATGTCGATGCGATCATCTTCTGGAACGTCCACGATGCGCAAAAGGCCGCGCTGAACATCACCGACTACCGCATGGCCATCGACCGGGTGGCGCAAACGTCGCTGCGGGAGATGATCGGCGCCTCGATGCTGTCGGCGTTGCTGTCCGAGCGTGAGGCCGCCGACAAGCTGCTGCGCGAAGAAATCGGCCGCAAAACCGCCGACTGGGGCATTTCGGTGAAATCCGTCGACATCCGCGATGTGGCGATCCCCGAGGCGTTGCAGGACGCGATGTCGCGGCAGGCACAGGCGGAACGCGAAAAGCAGGCCCGGGTCATCCTTGGCTCGGCCGAAGCAGCCATCGCCGGGCAATTCGTCGAGGCGGCCAAGACCTATGCCGATCATCCGGCAGCCCTGCAACTGCGGGCGATGAACATCATCTACGAGACGACCAAAGAGCGCGGGGCGACCATCCTGATCCCGACGGCGATGGTCGACAGCCTGAACCCCGGTCTGACGCTGGCGCTGAAGGATATCGCCACCGGGGCGAAACCGGCGGCGTGACACCGCTCAACTTGATCTCGCGCAACGACGAAGGCTGGATGCAGGGCCATTCTTGCCCTGCATCCCGCAAGCCGGGTCAGAAGGAGCCTGGATGTCTCACATCGTTCAGCCTTGGCAGACCGCGGCCACCACGCCGCCCAAACCTGAACCCGACGACGATCCGACACCGGTCGAGTTGCCGCCTGATGGTCCGGAAACCGAACCGGACGGACCGGGGCCGCAAGATCCCGGCGATGCCCCATCCGAGCTGCCTGACGACATGCCGGGCGAGTTGCCGGAAATGCCCTACGAATAGGCTAGGGGATTCACACATTTCTGAGGCTCCATCCGTGGGCGAGGGATTTAAAGTATTGGAGACCGTGTCGGAAGGTGATCGGGCCGGGCGGTTTGGATTTTGGGTAGCCATCCCATCCGCCGAGCTTGGCGATGATCCAGGCGGCCCAAGCAAGCGTTTCCGGCGGATGCGGGTTCTTCTGGAGCGCGGTCTTGCCTTCGAGTTCGGGCAGGATTGCGCGGAGGGTCTCGATTTCGGGGGGCGAGAAGGCGATGGTGGCGTCTTGTTCTGACCTGCCATCGCGCGCCTGGACGAGTTGCATGATGGTGCAGGCGGCGCGGGCGGCAATCGCGGTCAGCTTGATCAACCGCTCTGCGTTTTCCAGCTGGCTGTCCTCCAGTTGCAGCCCCTGTTGTTTCAGGGTGCGGAAGAATTGCTCGATATGCCAGCGCTGCCGGTACCAGCCAACCACGCGCCATGCCATCGCCGCATCCTCAACCCGATGGGTGGTCAGAAGCCGCCACAGGGTTGGCTCGGCACCCGTCGGCGCATCCACCTCGCAGACCTCGACAAGGCTGACTTCCACCGTCTCGGCCAACCCCTCCTGCCTGGCCAGATTGGCGGGGCGCTTGAGCGTGACCGGGCAAAAGCGGGCCACAAGCCTGGCGGTGCGGGCCGGACGGCCAGGGCGTGCGCGCAACGCGATCAAGGCCGTGCCCGCCAATTGCAGCGGCGCCGAGGAGAGCTTGCCGCCGCCTTCCCCGATCAAGCGATCCGCCATCGCGCGGGTCAGGATGTGAAAGCCCGGTTCAGGCAATCGCGCCCATTTCTCATAGATATCGCTCTCGCGGTCACTGATTTCGGTCACCATTTGCGCCCGGGCCAGAACCGTCTTGGCGGCCTCTGCCGTGCTGAGCCACCTCTGCGATTCCTTCTCGGACAGCGGTCTGTTCCGGTGGTGAACGCTCACCCGGCCATCGCGTGTCCATATCCGGCCCGTGGCCAGGCCCAATATGCCGCCCGTTTCGGCATCAACACCCAGCATCGCGTGCAGCAGAACACCGCGTCCCGACCCCTTGCCGATCTCGCCCAGACCGCGGCTGCGCTCCCTGGTCGTCGTGAAATTGAATTCACTGCTGTCCTGGATCGCCAGAATATGTCGGCCCGCGCAGCTTTGCGAAAGCTCCGCCCCCCAGCCGTCAATCAGGGCATCGACCGTCACACGCGGATTGGCCAGAAAGCGCGAAAATCCGACAATCCCACTGCGTCGGCCACCCGCCAGTCGCCGCAGGCAGGTGCTCGTGCGCCCCACCATTCCCGCGAGCAGCAGACCCCCCTTTTTGCCAGGCGCTCGTCTCCGAAATCGCCCAGCCCCCAGCTTTCCGAAGTCATCACCAGCCGCCCTCCATTCAAGGTAGGGCAATCGAATCATGCAACACAAAACCCGTCAAGCACACCGGGAAAACCAAACCTGACGATGTGTGCATCCCCTAGTACGAATAGGGGGGCAGTTCCAGGGCGGAATTACTCCGGAAGGAATCGCAGGACATCGCCTGACGCATGATCGGCGTGGCCTTGCATCCTCTCAACCAGCGCAGTCAGAGGGCAATGCCCGACCGAGCGGGCGGTCGGGCATTGACCGGCGCTGCGCTTGTCACCGGGCAAGAAGAAGATTGGGACTGGTTTGATCAGGCATCATCTCGCATTAAGTGAAACCAGAGACAGGAGCCGCCATGCCCGATCCCGCCACCCTCATCGCCATGCTGGCCCTCCTGATGGTGATCGGGGCCGCGACCGGGGTAATTGCCGGGCTTTTGGGTGTGGGCGGCGGCATCGTTTTGGTGCCCGCGTTCTTCTATCTGTTCAGCACCCTGGGCTTTGGCGGCGCGCATCTGATGCAGGTCTGCATCGGCACTTCGGCCGCCACCATCGTGGTGACATCGGCGCGCTCGGTCATGCTGCACAACAAAAAGGGCGCGGTCGATTGGCAGATGCTGCGCGACTGGGCGCTATTTCTGGTCATGGGATCGGTGATGGGGGTCGCCGTGGCCTCGGTATTGAAGACCACGGCCTTGCAAGCGGTGTTTGGGGTCCTGGCGGGGGTGGCTGGGCTTTACATGGCTTTTGGCCGGTCCGAGTGGCGCTTGGGCGCGCAAATGCCCGGTCAGCCCTTGCGCGGGGTGCAGGCCGTGGTGCTGGCGCTGTTCTCGACGCTGATGGGCATTGGCGGCGGCACCTTCGGTGTGCCGCTGATGAGCCTCTATTCAATGCCCATTCACCGCGCCGTGGCGACAGCGTCGGGCTTTGGTATCCTGATCTCGGTGCCGTCGCTGATTGGCTTTCTGCTGCTCACAGTGCCAGACGCGCCGCCCTACAGCATCGGGGCCGTCAACCTGCCCGCCTTTGCCGTGGTCATCCCGATGACGCTGCTGACGACCCCGTACGGCGTGCGTCTGGCCCATGCGATGGACCCCAAGCCGTTGAAACGGGCCTTTGCGATCTTCATCACGCTCGTCGCCGCCAACATGCTGCGCAAGGTGGCGGGGTGGTGAGGCAGGCTGAACGGCCTGATCCGGGTCGCCGGGGGTTTCATGCTCCACTTCTTTTCCCCGATAGGTCAAAGCCTATCGGGGAGGCGCCTGCCTGCCCTTGGTAGGCGGCTCCCCTTCATAACCGCCAGCGCCCGACCTGATAATGTAGCCTTGCCGCTTGCGCGCTGCGGCAATCGGACGGCTCTCTGACGCTGGTTACGAGGAAGGTCTTTTCCTTTTTGGGGGCAGATTGACCCTTCCGAGCCGGTTCGAAAATCTTAAAATCGGGTTAATAAGAAAATGCAATACATTGATATATAACAATAATGATCATGGTCCGAGGTTGGGACCATTCAGCAATCCAGCCGCCCCATCCGCCCGCCCCGCCGCTTGGCCAGTTTCGGCGCGCGGGACGGCAGGTCGGCCACGATCGCGCGGCGTTCTGCCGGTGTCAGGTGTGACCAAGTGCCGATCTCTTCCATGGTGCGGTAGCAGCCGACGCACAGCCGCTCTTCAGGGTGGATCAGACAGACCCTGACGCAAGGACTGTCGACCTCATTGCGCGCCCAGAGATCGTCGCTCATCCTGCCGCCCTTGCCATGTAGCCCATCCGGTCCAGCGCCCCTTGCAGGATATACCCGGCGGCAACTTGGTCGATCACCTCAGAGCGACGCTTGCGCGACGTATCCGCCTCCAGCAGCGCCCGCTCGGCGGCGACGGTGGACAAGCGTTCATCCCAGAACGTGATGGGCAGGTCGGTGAGGCGGGCGAGGTTGCGGGCAAACGCGCGGGTCGATTGCACGCGCGGGCCTTCCGTGCCGTCCATGTTGAGTGGCAGGCCCAGCACGATCCCGGCCAGCTGCCGCTCAGCCAAAAGAGCGAGCAGCCGTGTGGCATCCTCGGTGAACTTGACCCGGCGGATCACCAGGATCGGTGTGGCAACCTGACGACGCAGGTCCGATACAGCGAACCCGATCGTCTTGTCTCCAAGGTCGAGCCCGGCGATCGCCCCGTTGGGCGGCAGCAGCGCCAGAAACGCCGCGATGTCATCCAGGATCATGGTGCTATCCCGGCATGAACCGCCGCCGCCCTTAAGGCCGCGAGTTCGCCCGGCTTGCCTGCAAAGGCCGCCCGCGCACTGACATAGGCGGCTTTCGCCCGGTCGGCGTCATGCAGAACTCCCAGCGACGAGATCAAGTGTGACCATTCGTCCACGGAGCCACCCGCGCCGTTCAGCCGTTGTTCCAGCCCGTCGACCATGGTCCTGATCATCGCGTTACGGTCGGTTTCGCTCATCTGCGATGCAGCGGCCACGGCGGCAGCATCGGGACCCGGGGCTGCGGCGGGCAGGGAGTAGTTGATCCCGGCGGCGGCAGCGGCATCCTCGATCTGGCTGCGGATCAGCGGCACCCACGGCGCATCGGCGGGGCCCTCGGCAAGCAGCGGCTGCCACAGGCCGAAGGCGCGGTCGGGGCGAAGAATTTCGGCGAACATCAGCCCGGAATAGAACCGCGCCCAGCCATTCTTGGGGTCGATCTGCATGCAGCGGACAAGGGCCTTTTCAGCCTCGGGTGTGACCTCACCGCCAGCGGCATTGACCATCAGATTTGCAAGGAAGGCCAGATCGTCGCCGGTGACGGCATCGCCCTTGAGACGCACGACCACCTCTTGTGCCTTGCGGGCAGCGGCGTAATTGCCAAGCGATGCTTCGCTGCGGGCCAAGAGAGTGTAGCCTTGCAGATCATCGGGCCGCCCGGCGACGGCGGCGCGCAGCT
>JANXPK010000002.1 GCA_025357355.1 Rhodobacterales bacterium | reverse complement strand
GCAGGGTGTCCGGATCAGGGGGTTAATGGAAAGTTTGGGAAATCAAGGGGTTGGGTTCAAGAGCTTAGCCCTGAACCGGGGATTGGGTGGGCGGAAGGAAGATGAGTATTTGGGCCAAGATGAAATGGGGGCAGGGGTCTGGGGCGAAACGCCGATGCCGGCCTTGGTCAGGCAGGTCGCGGCGAGAGCGGCTTCGACATTGCCGGTGTCGAACGGTCGGCCCGTCACATCCAGACAGGCGGCGATGGCGCGCATCTTTGCAACGAGGGCGGGGAATTTCCTTGAGTGGTCGGACCAGCCATCCGGGCCGACGCGCGCTTGCAGGTAGATCAGCGGATCGGGCGGATAGGCCGCGTTCAATTCGCAGAGCAGGATGGACGTTCGCGGGGAATCAAGGGCACAACTGACGCTGAAATCGGGATGGTCGGTAGCGGGGGATATCAGAACACTGCCCTTCAGGTCGCGCCGATTGGTCTTGGCCCGGAAACCGGGGATCAGAAACTGGTCTGCAATAGGACCGTCAAATGGATAAGAGTCCAGATTGGGCGGGCTGGCAGGGTCCCAGACATAGCTGGCGCTGCGGTTGCCGGGATCAAAGGCGTCGATCATCAAGGAAAGATTGGAAAACATCGGATCGGTTCTGATCATGTCGCTCACGCGTCCGCGGCCGTTCAACCAAAGCCAGTTTTCAAGACGTCCCAAGGGTGACGCATCGGGACCGACACAGAAGGTCCTGCTTCCCGCCGGTGCGGTCGCGGGCAGGGAATGGGCCCAGACCGGCGTGGCAAACGGGATCACGATCAACAGGTTGCGCAAGCGGATCACGCAGGACGCTCCAGCTCCATCACCTCGGTCACGACGGCGTAGTCCTTGTAGCCGAGGCGGGCCATGGGGCGGACTTTTGTGAGATCGAAGTAGCCGTCGCTCAGGTATTCCTCGCGGATATGAACGCCGGTCACGGTGCCGATGACGAGAAAATCGCGGCCGCCGCCGAGGGTGACGATCTGTTGCAGGCGGCATTCCAGAGTGGCCGGGGCAAGGGTCACGCGGGGGCAGTCGATGGTCTGGCATTCGGACTTGTCGATGCCGACGGCGGCAAACTCGTCGGTGCCGCGGGGAAAGCGGGCGGAGGTCTGATTCATCACCAGCCACAGCTCTTCGGACACGACATTGGTGGCGAAAACGCCGGTTTCCTGGATATTGCGGATCGAATCCTTGAGGTCGCCGGCAAAGATCACCTGCGGCGGCGTGTAGGCGACGGCGTTGAAGAAGGAATAAGGGGCGAGGTTGTCACCCATGCTGCCGCGCGTGGAAATCCAGCCAATCGGGCGCGGCGCCACGATGGCGTTGAAGGGCGAGTGCGGCAGGCCGTGGCCATTTTTGGGCTCGTAGAACATGGGGGGCTTTCGGGGTGATGCGACAGGAAATGCAGGTCTGGTGGCAAGAGCCGGGGCTTTGCCCCACACCCGTGATATTTAGGGACAGATGATCAGAAAGGTCCAGTGCGATCACGGATCGGAACCGGTTTGATCCTGTCATCCTCGCGTGTTACGCGCGATTGCAGGTGATTCCCGAAAGGTATGTGGCGTGTACAAGCTGGAGGAGGAGGTCGAGGGCGATTGGTGGGAGGTGGAGGCATTGTATGACCTGTGCTTTTCGCCGGGCCGCACGGCCTTGTCCTCGTACCGCTTGCGCGATGGGGTGCCAACGGTTGCCGCCCTGTGTCTGACCCTGCGCGACGATGACAACACGCTGGCCGCTGCCATCCGCTATTGGCCGATCGAGGTGGGGGGCGAGGATGCGTTGCTGCTGGGCCCGGTTGCGGTGCATCCGACAAGGCAGGGCGAGGGGCTGGGGGGCATGTTGATCAACGAAAGCCTGGCAGAGGCGCGCAGGCTGGGATGGGAGCGGGTGCTGCTGGTGGGGGACGCGCCCTATTACGGGCGGTTCGGGTTCACCAAGCTGGAGGGCGTCGAGATGCCGCCGCCGACCAATCCGGACCGGGTGCTGGGGCTGGCCTTGAAAGCGGGGGCCTGGGATGGGGTCAGGGGCGCGGTGACCAAGGCCAGCGGGGTGTAATCCTTGCAGTCTGGCCGGTTTGCCCCATATTGGGCGCATGAGTGATCTTCCCGCCCTGCCGGGCCCCGATCTTGAGGTTGAAATCACCGCGCTTGCCTATGCGTATGGCCGGGCCAACGGGCCGTTCCTGAAGCTGGTCAACCGGCTGGGCGGCGGGATCGAGGCGCAGATGCAGCGCCTGCCAGCATCGGTGCGGCTGGAGCTGGAGCGGGCGACGACGCGGGCCTTGCGCCGGGCGCATGGGCTGGCGGCAGTCGGGCGGCGAGCACCCTATATCGGGCCGCGCGGGGCAACCTATGCCGCGATGCTGACCGGGGCCGTGGGCGGGGCGGCGGGGCTGGCGGGGTCGCTGGTCGAACTGCCGGTGACCATCACGGTGATGCTGCACGCCATCCGGGCCGAGGCGCAGGCGGCGGGTTATGACCCCGATACCGAGGCAGTGCGGCTGACCTGTCTGGAGGTGTTTTCGGCCGGCAGCCCCTTGCGCGCGGACGACGGCGTCAATGCCGCCTTTCTGTCGGTGCGGCTGACGGCGGCGGGGGGCACCTTGCAACGGGTACTGGCGGTGGTGGTGCCGCGGCTGGCGCTGGTGCTGGGCGAGAAGCTGGCGTTGCAGGCGGTGCCGGTCTTGGGGGCCGCGACCGGGGCGGCGCTGAACGCGATGTTCCTGAACTATTACCGCGAGGTCGCCCGCATAAGGTTCCGCCTGATGCGGCTGTCGGAGGTGCACGGCGTTGAAGCCGTGATGGCGGGCTTTGCGGCGGCGCAGGCGGTGCCGGTGCTGACGGTCACGTGAAGCGGTTGCAGGTTGCGAGGGTCATTCGCCCTGGGCCGCCAACCACTCCATCAACGCGGGACGTGCGGTTTCGGCGCCGTCGGCGCGGGCTTTGTCGATGACGGCGCGGGCGGCGGAGAGGTCGATGCTGCGCAGAAGTGCCTTGACCGGGCCGATGGAGGCCGGGCGCATCGACAGGCGGCGCAGGCCGATGGCGGCGAGGGCAAGCGCCTCGATCGGGCGGCCGGCATCTTCGCCGCAGAACGACAGTTTGGTGCCGAAGGGGGCGCAGCGGGCCACGACGTGTTCCAGGAATGCCAGGAACGACAGGTTCAGCGTGTCATAGCGTTTGCGGACCCGTTCATTTTCACGGTCGGCGGCGAAGAAGAACTGTTTCAGGTCATTGCCACCGATCGAGATATAATCGGTCATCTGAAAGAAGGCGTCGGGCGCATAGGCGAGGCTGGGGGTTTCCAGCATCGTGCCAATTTCCAGTTGCGCGGGCACTTTGTGGCCGAGGCTGCGTTCACGGTGGATCTCGCGCAGCATGTGGCCGCGCGCCTCCTGAAACTCGCCAAACTCCGAGATCAGGGGGAACATGACCGACAGATTGCGGCCAGCGGCGGCGCGCAGCAAGGCTTGCAACTGCATGCGCAGGACGCCGGGCTTGTCGAGGCCGACGCGGATGGCGCGCCAGCCCATCGCGGGGTTCGGCTCGTCGTTCGGCTTCATGTAGGGCAGCACCTTGTCCGAACCGATGTCGAGGGTGCGGAAGGCCACGGGGCGGCCCTTGGCGGCATCCATGACGCGGGCGTAAAGCACCGCAAGTTCGGCACGCTGCGGCATCTTGTTGCGGATCAGGAATTGCAGTTCGGTGCGGAAAAGGCCGACGCCCTCGGCACCGGAGCCGACCAGCGAGGGCAGATCGGCCATCAGGCCTGCGTTCATCTGCAATTCGATCCGAATGCCGTCACGGGTGGTGGCGGGCAGGTCGCGCAAGGAGGCATAGCGCTTTTGCGCCTCGGCCTGCATGGCGATCTTGTCGCGGAAGCTGCGCGAAATCGTCTCTTCGGCACGCAAGTGGACCAGACCCTGATCGCCATCGACCAGAATGGCGTCGCCGTTCAGCGCCTCGGTGGTGATGCCCTTGGCGTGGACCACCAGTGGGATCGACAGCGCCCGGGCCACGACGGCGGCGTGGGAGCCGACGGAGCCATCTTCCAGCACCACGCCTTTGAGCTTGCGGCCGTATTCCAGCAGTTCCGCCGGGCCGATGTTGCGGGCGACCAGCACCGGATTATCGGGCATCGCGGCGCCGGTGTCCTGGCCCTGCCCGGTCAGGATGCGCAGGAGGCGGTTCGACAGGTCGTCGAGGTCCTGCAGGCGTTCGCGCAGATAGGCGTCGGGCACCTGTTCCAGCCGCGAGCGGGTGGCGGATTGCTCTTTCTCGACCGCAGCCTCGGCGGACAGGCCACGCTGAATGTCATCCTCCATCCGGCGCAGCCAGCCGCGCGAGTGGGCGAACATCCGATAGGCTTCGAGGACGGCTTTCTGGTCCTTGTCGAGGCTTTCGGCTTCCAGAAGATCATCGACCGAAACCCGCAGCACCCCGACGGCGGCGCGGATGCGGTCAATCTCGGTCAGGGGATCGTCGGCGACGGGGTTGGTAACGATGACGCGCGGCTCGTGCAGCCAGACCCGGCCTTCGGCAGCACCCTCTTGCCCCGTTGTGCCGCGAAACAAGAGCGGCTGCTTGTGCAGGGCCGCCATGCCAGAGCCGTCTCCGGCAAAGGCGCCCAGTTCGGTCATCTCGGCCAGCACCATGGCCACGACCTCGACGGCGTCCATCTCGTCTTCCGAGAAGGCGCGCGCGACCTTGGACTGCACCACGAGCACACCCAGCGTTTCACCGACGCGCTGGATCGGCACGCCGAGGAAGGACGAGAAGAACTCTTCCCCCGTCTCTGGCATGAAGCGGAAGCCTTTTTCGTTGGGGGCATCGGCGGTGTTGACCGGTTGCAGCGTGCGGGCAACACGACCCACCAGCCCCTCGCCCAGCTTCATGCGGGTCTTGTGGACGGCGGATTTGTTCAGGCCCTCGGTGGCGCAAAGTTCCAGCGTGTCGGCATCGCGGAAGAGGTAGATCGAGCAGACCTCGGTCCCCATGCTGTCGGCAATCAGATGGGGGATGCGGTCGAGCCGGTCCTGACCCTTGGCGGGCATCGCCAGCACATCGCGCAAACGGCGCAGAAGTTTTCGGCTGTCGCTTTCACTGCGTTCGGCCATGATGTCCCCTTTGCGGTCTTTAGAGCATAGGTCAGGGGGCGAGGGGAAGGGGCGGCATGGCGGGCAGGGAAGCGGCGGTGAAGGGCTTTGTCAGCAGAACAATTTTTCCGCGAAAAATTTTCGCCGCGCCGCATTTGCGGCAGCGGAAAATTCTTCGGAGAAGAATTTTTGCAGCCGGATCAGGCCTTTTCCAGATCAAAGGCGTCGTGCAGCGCCTGCACGGCCAGTTCCATGTATTTGCGGTCGATCAGGACCGAGATCTTGATCTCTGACGTGGCGATGACTTTGATGTTGACGTTTTCGGCGGCAAGCGAGGCGAACATCTTGGCGGCCACCCCGGCGTGGGAGCGCATGCCGATGCCGACGACCGAAACCTTGGCGACATCGGTGTCGACCACCAGGCTGGCATAGGTGAACAGGCCCGCGGCGCGTGCATCCTCCATCGCCTTTTGAGCGCGGGCGGTCTGGTTGACCGGGCAGGAAAAGGTCATGTCGGTATGGGCGCGCTTGTCGGTCGGGCTGTCGAGTTCCGAGATGTTCTGCACGATCATGTCCACGTTCACCCCGGCATCCGCGAGGGGGCCGAAGATGGCGGCGGCGATACCGGGGCGGTCCTCGACCTTGACCAGGGTCATTTTCGCTTCGTCGCGGGAATAGGCGACGCCAGAGACAACTTTCGATTCCATGATTTCATCCTCGTCGCAGACCAGGGTTCCAGAGTTTTCGTCGGTATCCTCGAACGAGGACAGCACGCGCAGCCGCACCTTGTAGCGCATCGCCAGTTCGACAGAGCGGGTTTGCAGCACCTTGGCGCCGAGCGAGGCCAGTTCCAGCATCTCTTCATAAGCGATGCGGTCGAGCTTGCGGGCCTTGTCGGTGATGCGGGGGTCGGTGGTGTAGACGCCGTCAACGTCGGTGTAGATGTCGCAACGTTCGGCGTCAAAGGCGGCAGCAAAAGCCACGGCAGTGGTGTCCGAGCCGCCGCGACCCAGCGTGGTGATGCGGCCTTCCGGCGAGACGCCCTGAAAGCCCGCCACGACAGCCACCTTGAAGCCTTCGCCGAACTTCTGCACGATGTTGGCGCGCGGGATGGCCACGAAACGGGCGGAGCCATGGGCCGAGGTGGTGTTGATCGGCACCTGCCAGCCCTGCCAGGAGCGCGCCGGAATGCCCATTACCTGCAAGCGCAGCGCCAGCAGGCCGGCGGTCACATTCTCGCCCGACGCCACCACAGCATCATATTCGCGGGCGTCGTAAAGCTTGGAGGTCGTCTCGACCCAGCCGATCAGTTCATTGGTCTTGCCTGACATCGCCGAGACGATGACGATCACGTCATAGCCACGCGCGACCTCGGACTGTATTTTTTTCGCAGCGTTTTCGATGCGGGCAAGGTCCGCAACCGAAGTGCCACCGAATTTCATCACCAGAACTGGCATGGTCCGATCCTTCGCCCTGCCGTGGAATTGGCGGCTTCTTAGCAGAAGCGGGGGCAGGTGCAAGGCGGCGCGGGGGCAGCGTTCGTCGTGGATCGGCCGATCTTGTTCAGGTCACGAGAGGCAATTTGTTCAGAGGCAGCGATCAGTGGATGACGTTGAATTATCAAACGAACGCTAGATTGCGCGCCAGCCGATGTCGCTGCGGCAAAAGCCGTCGGGCCAGTCGAGAAGATCGATCATCGCATAGGCGCGGTTGCGGGCGTCGGTCAGCGTATCGCCGCGCGCGGTGATGTTCAGCACGCGACCGCCGTTGGCAGTGATCAGGGCATCCCTGAAGGCAGTGCCGGCGTGAAACACCATGTGCCGGCTGTCTTCGGGCATGCGGTCCAGCCCGTTGATCACAGAGCCTTTCTGGTAGGTGCCGGGATAGCCCTTGGCGGCCATCACGACGGTCAGCGCGTGGTCGCCG
>JANXPK010000847.1 GCA_025357355.1 Rhodobacterales bacterium | reverse complement strand
AATTCGGGCTGGATCATTTTGGTGGCGACCAACAGCATAGCCAGCAAGCCTGCAAGACCAAGGGTCCAGCCATTGTTGGCCAAGAACCGGGTCATACGGGTGCTTTCTCGGTCAGCCCATAGGCCGCCCTTAACAGTGTCGGTTCGTCGGCATCGGCAGCCTCAACCATAGCCACCACCCTCCCGTTGAAAATCACCACTGCGCGGTCGCAGGCCAGGCGAACCTCGGCGAGTTCGGAGGTATAGAACAGCACGGCGGCTCCCTTATTGGCGAGGTCGCGAACCAGCGTGTAAATCTGCCGCTTGGTGCGGATGTCGATGCCGCGTGTCGGGTCGAACAGTAGCAGGGTCTGCACCCCTTTGGCGACCCAGCGGGCAATCGTCACCTTTTGCTGATTGCCGCCCGACAGCCTGCGCACCTCGCCTTGCGCACGGGTGTCGATTTGCAGGCGCTCAATGGCAGCCGAAACCCGCGCATCCTCATCCCGCTTCGAGATAATGCCCCATTTGCGCAACTCTGCCACCAGCGGCAGCGCGATATTCTCCCGCACGGAACGCGGCATCAGCAAGGCCTGGGACCGGTTGCCGGGCACAAAGGTCAGCCCCGCCACGATTGCATCGGCGGGGTGGCGGAAGCTGGCGGGCCTTCCATCGATTTCCACAGTGCCCGCGGTGGCGCGCAGGTTGCCTGCCAGCACATCGAACAATTCGTCCTGGCCTTGACCCTCCAACGCCACGACACCCAGCACTTCGCCTTTGTGCAGGTCAAAGGACACATCGGTCAACCGCGGCCCCGCGCCAATGCCGCGCAAGCGCAGGCGGGGCAGGTCGCTGGGGCGCGACTTGACCGAAAGGGGCGCGGCGTTTGTGTGGCTGAGGTCGGCACCCAGCATCATCTCGACAATCCGCTCCTCGATCCCCGGCGCGATGGGCACACTGCCGACTGTGACACCGTCACGCAGGACAGTGGCGTTGTCACAAAGCGCTGCAATCTCGGTAAAGCGGTGCGATATATAGATGACCGAACGCCCGGCATCGGCCTGTTGCCGTATGACACGCAGCACGCGTTCCACGAGATCGGTAGGCAATGCTGCGGTCATTTCGTCGAGCAGCAGGACATCGGGTTCGGCGGCCAAGGCGCGGGCGAGATCGAGAATGCGCAAGGTGGCAAGCGGCAGGCGGCCAATCATGTCGTCCAGCCGCAGCCCCTCGATGCCGAGTTCGCTGACCCAATGGCGAAAAGCCTGCGGGTCGGTATTGCCCAGCCGCAGATTACCCGCCACGTCCAGATCGGGGATCAGCGAGGGTTCCTGATAGACCGGCACCAGCCCCGCACGTCGCGCGGCGGCGGGCGAGCCGAGATTGGTGTCACGGCCACGGATGCGGACCGTACCCTCATCGCGGCGCAAGGCCCCGGTCAGGATCTTGACCAGCGTCGATTTGCCCGCGCCATTGGCCCCCATCAGAGCCACGATCTCGCCAGTGCCGACCCGCAGCGAGGCGTCCTTCAGGGCCACGACCGCCCCAAAGCGCTTGGATACGCCCACCGCGTCCAGAACCGGCGCGCTGGCTGCTGTCTGCATCATCGGGGCTGCTCTTGCCTTTGCCAAACGCGCGGCCCCCGGTGCGTGACCGGGGGCCATTTAGCCGTGTTCGCCGGGGCCTTATTCACCCGGGCCTTTGCAGGCGATGATCTGGTCCATCGAATAGGTAGTCCAGCCCGGGATCGAGACAGAGACCGGCCACTCCGGGCTGAGCTTGGGGTTCTGCCCGGCCTTGATCAAGGCGAGGCCCGCGTCAGAGGTGTTGTCCCACAGCACCGGGTCGACCAGCACGGTATGGTCCTTGGGCGCTTTGCCATCGAGGATTTGCAGCGCCAGCGCCACTCCCGCCCCGCCGACCGAACCGGGATTGGTGACGGCAGCACCTTTCAGACCCTTGACCGACAGCAACTGGCCGACAAAGCCCGCGTTGTCCGCGCCCACGATCGGCACCATCGGCGCGCCGGACTCGGTGAAGGCGTCGACGATCACGTTGTCGATGCCGCTCGTCCACACGCCGTCAAACTTGGTGCCCGCCGCGATCAGGTCGTTGATCTGCTGCTTGCCCTGATCCTGCTGCCAGCCGGTAAAGACTTCGCTGGCCACTTTCACATTCGGAAACTCCGCCAGCGCCTTCTTGAAGCCCTTGTCGCGGTCATTGTCGGCCCCCGCCCCGGCAGCCCCGCGCATGTAGACGACAGAACCCTTGCCGCCGATCTGCTGGAACAGCCATTTGGCACCCAGATAGGCATATTGCTCCTGGTTGTTCGACAGGATGTAGGCCGAAGGCTCGGTCACCGCCTGATCGACCGCCACGACGACGATGCCCTTGGCGGTCGCCTCCTTGATCGCCGCGTTGACGCCATCGGCACTGGCGGGGTTGACCACGATGGCATCGACACCGGCCTGGATCAGGTTGCGGATATCCTCCAACTGGCCCGCCGCGTCGGTGTTACGGTGGGCGATGTTCAGCGCCGACACCTCACCCGAGGCCAGCGCCTGCGCCTTCATCGCGCAAACCATCTCTTCGCGCCAGCCATTGCCCTGCACGGTGTTGGATATGCCGATCTTGTAGGTTTTGGCCTCGGCCACTCCCGCAAGTCCGACGGTCAGCATCAGTGCGGCCGACCCGAGCAACATCTTCTTCATTGGTAGTCCTCCCTTACAAGCTTGTTTGTCGTTCAATCAGGTGGCGTCCTACTTCACAAACGGGCGAAGGACGTCTCTCGCCAACAGGAACCCGCGTTTGATCTTGTCTTCCGTGCCTTCGAAATTGCGGTCCTCGTGTTCGATGATCACCGGGCCATCGTAGCCGGCGCGGTAAAGTGCGGCAAAGGTCTGCGCCCAGTCCACCTCGCCCAGACCCGGCATGCGCGGCACCTGCCAGCCCATTCCCAGCGAGAGGATACCGTTTTCGTAGAGCCCGTCACGATCAATCATCAGGTCCTTGGCATGAACATGCACCATTTTGCCGCCAAATTCGCCGATGAACCGGGTCTGGTCGATCATTTGCCAGACCAGATGGCTGGGGTCATAGTTCATACCCACCCCATCCCAGGTCTCGAAGATGCGGCGCCAGATTTTCGGGGCATAGGCGATGTTGTTTCCGCCGGGCCATTCGTCCTGCGAAAAGATCATCGGGCAGTTTTCAAAGGCCAGCGTCACCCCGTGGTCGCGGGCATGGGCGACGATGGCGGGAAAAATCTGCAACGCGCGCGCCCAGTTCTGATCGACGGTCAAGCTGCGGTCACCGCCCAGAAAGGTGTTGACGACCTTGACCTTCATCAGCGCCGCTGCGGTGATGACCTTGGTCAAATGCCCCAGAACAGTGTCGCGGTGGGCCGCATCGGCGTGCAGCGGGTTGGGATAAAAGCCAAGCCCTGACACCGCAATCCCCTTGGCCGACAGCCCGCCCATGATCTCATCCGCGCGCATCGCCGTCATGGTCTCAACCGCCACATGCGAGGTTCCGGCATAGCGCCGGGTTTCGCCCCCCGCGCTGGGCCAGCAGGCAATCTCCAACGCTTCGAACCCTGCGGAGGCCGCCCAGGTGGCCACCTCCATCAGGCTTGCACCCGCGAACGGCACCGTCAGCAGACCGAGTTTCATGGTGTCCCCCTAGACATCAATCCAGCACCCCTCTTTGGCGCTGCGCAAGACGGCATCACAGAACCGCATTTCATAGTGCCCGTCGTCAAAGCTGGCGTAGCTCGAGCCCGGGCTGCGCTTCCCTTGCGCCACGTCCCCGTAAACCTGCCGGAACAGCGCGCGAAAGGTATCGGCAAAGCCCTCGACATGACCGCCGGGCAGGCTCGCCGCCGCCGCCCCAGCTGCGTTCATCAGGCCGGGGTCGCGCTGCAAGATCTGGTTGGGGCCGTCGCGGTGGCCAAGCCACAGATGATCGGGCGTCTCTGAATCCCAGGCCGCCGAAGCGCCCGAACCCGAAATATCCCACCGCAGTGAATTCTTGCGGCCTTGCGAGATCTGGCTGGTCGACATCACCCCCCGCGCCCCGCTGGCAAATCGCAGCAGGATCGTGGCGGCATTGTCTGTCACAACTTGCCGGGTTTCCGTGGCTCCCGAGGCCGACGCAAACGTGGCGACCGGGCCAGCCGGTTTTTGCCGCTCGGGGACAAAAGTGGCCAGCTCCGCCAGCACCGCGCTTGGCCTTTGCCCGGCAATGAAACTGACCAGATCGACCCAGTGGGTGCCGATATCGCCGACCGAGCGCAACGCGCCGCCCTGATCCACTTCCAGCCGCCAGTTCCAGTCGGTCGCCTTGGCCAGCCAATCCTGATGATAATGCCCCGCGATCAGTTGAACCTCACCTAGCCCACCCTCAGCCACCATTTGGCGCGCATGCTGGTTCAGGGGATAAAAGCGGGTGTTGTAGCAGACCGCCGCCACCTTGCCGCTGGCCTGCGCCAAGCCCACCATCTCCGCCGACTGCGCGCTCGTCATCGCCAGCGGCTTTTCGCAGACCACATGGCGGCCGGCTGCCAGGATCTGCTTGACCTGCAAATAATGCGCGACATTGGGCGAGGTCACATGCACCACCTGCACCGCCGGATCGGCCAGCAACTCGTCCAGCGAGCCAAAAGCCCGAACCCCCAGCGCCGCCGCCCGTTCCGCCCCGCGCGCCGCACTTGAACCCAAAACCCCGACCACCGGCACGCCCAGCCGCCGCAACGCCTCGATATGCACGGTGCCGATGAACCCGGTTCCGATCACCGCCGCGCCGATCTGTGTCAAACGGTCAGGCAATCGAGTACCCCCCGTCAATCGCCAGACAAGTGCCGGTCATGAACCCGGCCCAGGGCGAGGCCAGAAACAGCACCGGCCCCGCGATGTCATCGGGCTGCCCCCACCGCCCCATCGGCGTCCGCAGATTGACCGCCGCGACATGGGCGGGATCGGTGCGGCTTTTCGCCGATTGCTGGGTGACGACGAACCCCGGCGCCACCGCATTGACCCTGATGCCATCGCCCGCCCACGCTATCGCCAGCGACTTGGTCAGTTGCATCACCGCCGCTTTGCTCGCCCCATAAGCCGGATTGCGCGGGCTGCCGAAGGTTGCATACATCGAGGCGATGTTGATCAGCGTGCCCTTCCGCGCCTTCAACTGAGGGTGAAACGCCTGCGCGGTGCGAAAGGTGCCGTGCAGGTTGACGTCGACGACGTGCTGAAAGAATGCAGGCTCCATCTCTTCACCGCGAGAGGTGATGGCGGCACAGTTGACCAGAATGTCCAGTCGCTTCGTCTTCGCCGCCAGGGCCTGCACCGCCGCCAGATCGGTCACGTCCAGTTGCACATAGTCAAACCGCGCGCGGTCTTCGGCGGCAGGTTCCAGCTCTGCCCCGGTGATGGTGACGGTTGCACCGAAGCCCTGAAAGGCCCGCGCGATCGCGGCGCCAATCCCGGCCCGGCTGGCGCCGACAACCAGAACCTGCGCGCCTGAAAAGTCAAAACCGCTGCCCGGCATTCTGATCTCCCCCGCAGCGATCCTTTGCCCCTGCCCGATTCGATGCAACAATATTCTCAATTCTCCGGTTTTGATAAATCCCGCTCACGCTGCAAGTTCACGCCCGCCCGATCCGCCGCCCCAGACTGACGATGATGGCCTGACACACCACCATGGCCGGCACCTGGCTGCGAAAATGCCCCAACCGGGCCTCGTTCACGTAAAGGACATGCGTGGCAAGGCCCGCGACCGGGCTAAGCTCGTTGTCGGTGATCGCCAGAACCCTATGGCCACGCGCCACGGCCATGCGGACAACCTCGACCGTTTCCGGGGTGTAGTCGTCGAATGTCATGGCCAGCAGCACGTCCGCCGGTCCCATCGCCGCCACCTGTACCCCCCGCATCGCGCCGATATTGTCGATCAGATGGGCGCGCTTGCCGATATTGGCCAGACCGTAAACGCTATAGGCGCCCAGACCAAACGCGCCACGCGCTGCGGCCACATGGACCGCAGCGCTTTGCGCCAACACCTCGACAAATGCTGACAGCTGTGCCCGGTCCAGCGCCTCATCGATGCGCACCAATGATTGCACGGCGGCCTGCACGAAACTGCCAAACACCTGATCGGGCCGGTCAAGATCGGCCTCGGTTGGCCGCGCCGCCCCGGTCTGCATCCGTGCCGCATAAGGCAATCGCGGCCCCAGCAGCCGTTCGCGAAACACTGCCTGCAGGTCGGCGAACCCGGCAAACCCGAGCTCCTTGGCAAAGCGCGTGATGGTGGCGGGCGGCACCTGCGCCTGATCGGCCAGACGCACCAGAGTGTTGATCGCCACCTCCTCAGGATGGTTCAGGAAGAACCGCGCCACCTGTGCCAGCCTGCGGCTCAACTGACCGGCGCGCGCCACCAGATCGGCGCGCAGCCCCTCGTAATCCCGGGCGGGCTGCGGTGAAGGGGTCGTGGGATCACTGTCGGTCACGTCGCTATCCCGTGAAAGTTCAGCCGATGGAACCGGCCACCCGCTGCTCGAAATCCACAATCGCCCCGCTCATCGGCACGGAGGCCTCACCCAGCAGAAACACCGCCAGCCGTGCCGCTTCATCCGCCTTGACCAGACGGCCCAGCGGCTGGCGGGCGGACACCTCGGCAAGCCAGCCGGGGCCACGCCCCAGAACCTGCGCCTGCATGTGCTGCTCGCCCTCGGTGGCCACCCAGCCGAGATTGATGCCGTTGACCCGGATGCGGTCGGCCATATGGGCGTGGGCGGCGTTGCGGGTCAGGGTCAGCAGCGCACCCTTGGTCGCGGCATAAATCGCCAGCTCCGGTATCCCGCACAGCGCGTTCATTGACAGGATGTTCACGACCGACCCCGCCGCCCCGCGCGACCGCATGTCCGCCACCGCCTCTTGCATCAGAAAGAACGCGGCGCGGGCGTTGACGGCGAAAAGCTGGTCCCAGATAGCCCGAGTGCCGGTCACAACCGAGGCGCGCGTGGTCAGGCCGGCGGCGTTCACCAGTCCGTCGATGCGGCCAAAGCGCGATCTGGCGTGCTGGGCGATGGCGGCGGGGGCATCGGGTTGCTCAAGATCGGCCATCACGCAGTCGACCTCGGTCCCGGTCAACTCCGCCGCCAGAAGGACGCAGCCGGGGCCGTTGCGGTCGGTCAGGACCAGCGCCCCGACCCCTTCGGCAGCGGCAAGGCGGGCGACGGCATGGCCGATGCCGCTGGCAGCCCCGGTCACGATGACCACCTTGTCCTGAAGCCCCATTTTCATGCGTCACCCCCTGTCGCAGAGTTCCGCCGAAGAGGTGCTTTGTGTCAATCCTTTTCGGTCAAAGCCCCTGCCCCCGCAGCCTCCGGATCTGGACGTTCCCTGAAACCGTTGTATTTCAATAGGTTGGATTTTGGAAATTTACCGGGCGTTAAGGATTGAACTTTGAACACCTATCCACCCTCTGGCATTTTGAGAACTTGCGTCTTCTGCCTCGCTTCTCCTCCCCGATGCGCCAAAGCGTATCGGGGACGCGCACGACCGCCCCCCGGGCATGCACGTCCCGCTCCCACCCGCCGTCGCGCGCGTCCCCTTCCTCACCGTCAGCACCGAGCCCAATCTCCCTTGCCTTGCCGCTTGCGCGCTGCGGCAATCAGACGGTCCTCTGGCTTAAGGGTAAGGCTAGCTTTCCAGACTGCAAGGCAATCCGGCCGTCGCCGAAACCCTACGTCACGGCCACAAGATTACCATGGTCGGCCAATTCCATCCCGAACCCCGGCGCATCGCTCAGCCGCAGCTTGCCGTCCTTGGGCACCTGCTCGCCTGTAAACAGCGCGCCGAACACCGGCTGGATCGACCGCCCATCGGCACTGGCGGCGACATATTCGCAGAAGGCCGGGCCGGTCTGGCTGGCGATGAAGTGATAGGAATAGGGCCCGCTGCCATGCGGCACCACGGTCAGGTCATAGGCCGCGGCCTGTGCCGCAATCCGCAACAACTCGGTCATGCCCCCCACCCACATCACATCGGGCTGCACGATGTCGAGCGTGCGCTCCTCGATCAGCTGGCGATAGCCGTAGCGGGTGTATTCATGCTCGCCCGTCGTCCATTTCAGTGTCGGATGCGCGGCGCGGATCTGGCGGTAGCCTTCGATGTCGTCGGGCGACAGCACCTCTTCCCACCAATAGATGTCCAGGGGCTTGCACGCCTCGGCCAGACGGATGGCATAGGGCACGTTCAGCGCCATGTAGCAGTCAACCATCAGCGGAAAGCCCCGGCCGACGGCGTCGCGCTGGGCAGTCAGAAAGGCCACGTTGCGCTGCAACCCCGCCTCGCCGTCGTGCGGGCCCTCGGGCAGCGGCACCTTGGCGCCCCAGAACCCCAGCGCCTTGATCGCGGCGGCGTTGGGGCCGGTGCAGTAGAAGGTGATCTCTTCCCTGGCCCGCCCGCCGATCAGGTTATAGACCGGCTCGCCCCGCACGCGGCCCAAAAGGTCCCACAGCGCCAGATCGACAGCAGAGATCGCCATGATCGGCAGGCCCTTGCGGCCGTAAGGCAGCGTTGCGCGGTACAACTGGTCCCAGATCAGATTGAGGTTGCGCGCGTCCTGCCCGATCAGAAACCGCGCGAAATGATGCCGGATCAACCAGGCCGCGGGCACCCCGCCGCTGCCCGCCGCAACGCCGACCACACCGCCATCGGTCTCGATCTCGACTACCAGGGTGCCCAAGACGCCGATCCCCCAACTGGACCGCTTGGCGCGGTACTGGGGGTGGCCCGACATCGGATTGGCGATCAGGCTGTCAACCAGCCAGTGCCCGGCATCGCCCGGCTTGAAATAGGTGCCGCCCTGCGCGGTGGGCGCGGTGGTATAGACGCGGACGTCCTTGATGCGAAAGGCATTCATGGCAGGTAGAACACGCGCTTCAAGGGGATCTGAACCGGCATATTGTCGGCATCGGTCGCCATGATGTCGGCCATGTGGGCCCACCAGCGGGCCACGATCTCGGTCTCAGGCAGCTTGTCCATCGTGTGGGTTTCGCTGCGGGTCAGGATGCCGAACAGGTGGTTGGCCTCAGGATCAAGCCAGATCGAATAGTCCGACACCCCGGCGTCTTTCAATGCCTGCGACAATTCGGGAAAGATCTCGTCATGCCGCTTGCGGTATTCCGCCGCACGGCCGGGAAACAAGTTCATGCGAAAGGCAATCTGTTCAGGCATCAGTTACTCCCTGGGTCGCACGGAATAGGCCATCGCCACGATGGTGGTGTCGCGCACATGTTCCAGATGGCGGCGACCGGCGGCCACTGCGGCCTCGATCCGGCCCGCCATCACGGCCTCGGCAATTTCGATATGCTGGGCGACGCTGGTTTCGACGACGCCGGGCAAGCCGCTCGCCACCCGCCGCACGTCCAGCGCCAGGTCGTAAAGACCCTGCGCCAGTGCCGTCAGCAGCCGGTTGCCCGAGGCCTCGTTCAGCGACTGGTGAAATTCGGTGTCCAGCAGGCGAAACGCCACCGGATCGTCGTAGAAGGCGTGGCCGTCCACCGCATGTTGCAGGATGCGCTTTTTCTGCTCGGGGATGGCACGACGGGCGGCGAGGCGGATCAGCTCCAGATCGACCACGGTGCGGGCCTCGAAATGTTCATGCACGTCATAATCGCTGATGCTGAGCATGACGTTGAACGGCGCCACCAGCCGCGACGGCGACAGGTCCGTCACCGTATAGCGCCCGCCCTGACGGCTTTCCAAGACCCCCATCAGCGTCAGCGCCTTCAGCGCCTCGCGCAGCGGCGGGCGTGAGATGCCAAAGGCGATGCCCATCTGCGCCTCGGTCGGCAACCGGTCGCCAGAACGCAGGTTGCCCGACTTGATCATCGCCAGAATGCGGTTGGCCACCTGTTCCGAGATCGGCCGCCGCGCCGGCCCGCCGGGATCGGACTTCGCAGTCGGGCGACGTTCAGCCTCGACCAGTTCGGAGAAGGCGTCCGGCGGGTCGGTAGGGGGGTCGTCGTCATGGGTCACGCGCGCCTCCTCATAGTCCCAGCCGATAGAACCGGTTGGCGTTGTCGCGGTAGATGGCGCGGGTCTCGGCCTCACTCAGCCCCAGATCGGCAAAGGCGCGGTCCAGCACCTCGACCCATTGCGTCATGGTGGTCGCTTGCAGGCAGATCGGGTAGTCCCCGGCGAAAATGGTGCGCTCAGGCCCGAACGCCTCCAGCGTCGCCGCGATATAGGGGCGCAGGTCGGCTTCGGTCCAGGTGGCGAAATCGGCCTCGACCGGCAGGTCCGACAGCTTGATCCACAGATGCTTGTGTCTG
>JANXPK010000838.1 GCA_025357355.1 Rhodobacterales bacterium | reverse complement strand
GGGGGCAGGCAGGCGCCTCCCCGATACGCTTTGGCGTATCGGGGAAGAGCAGACAGAGATGCAAGTTCAGACTCCGTAGCTTTGGCCGGGCAGTGGTTCCTTGTAGGGACATCGCGCTCCAAAGCACCGCTCAAAACCTCAGAACGGCACGTCGCCCACCTGATGCGCGGGCACCACCCAGCGCGCCACGATCTTCTTGGACCCGGCCAGATCGAACTCGATGTCCAGCTTGTCGCCCTCCACCGCCATGACCTCGCCGTAGCCGAACTTCTGGTGGAACACCCGGTCGCCAATGCCGTAATCCGACAGCGCCACCGCATCGATCACCATCTCACGTGCCTCGCGTGGCTGGCTTACCGGACGCGCACTTCGTTCCTGCATCCGCCGCCAACCAGGCGAGTTGTAGACATCCGCCTTGGTCGCCCGGTCCTCGATAGTCGAGCCATAAGACGGCGCCGCCGCCCCATAGCCGCCGCCATATAAACCCGGCGGCGTCAACACGTCGACATGGGCCGCTGGCAATTCGTCGATGAACCGGCTGGGAAGCTGCGATTGCCACTGGCCATAGACCCGGCGGTTGGAGGCGAAAGAGATCGTGCACAATTCTTCGGCCCGCGTGATCCCGACATAAGCCAGCCTCCGCTCCTCCTCCAACCCCTTCTTGCCGCTTTCGTCCATCGAGCGCTGACTGGGGAACAGCCCATCCTCCCATCCCGGCAGGAACACCGCCGGAAATTCCAGCCCCTTGGCGGCGTGCAGCGTCATGATCGACACCTTTTCCTGCGCCTCCTCGGTTTCGTTGTCCATGATCAGGCTGACATGCTCCAGAAACCCCTGCAGGTTCTCGAACTGCTCCAGCGCCTTCACCAGTTCCTTGAGGTTCTCCAGCCGTCCCGGCGCCTCGGGCGTCTTCTCGTTCTGCCACATCTCGGTGTAGCCGCTCTCCTCCAGAATCATCTCGGCCAGTTCGACATGCGAATGGGCGCGCAGCGTCACCTCATGCCAGCGGTCCACCCCCGCCACAAAGCCGCGCAGCTGCCCCGCACCCTTGCCGCCCATCGCCCCGCGCGCCAGCACCTCCCGCGCGCCGTCCAAAAGCGATACTCCCGAAGCCCGCGCCGCCCGCTGAATATCCGCCTGCGCCTTGTCACCCAGGCCCCGCTTGGGCGTATTGATCACCCGCTCAAAGGCCAGATCATCCTCCGGGCTGACGGCAAGCCGGAAATAAGCCATCGCGTCGCGGATTTCCTGCCGCTCATAGAACCGCGGCCCCCCGATCACCCGGTAGGGCAGGCCGATGGTCAGAAACCGGTCCTCGAATGCCCGCATCTGATGGCTCGCGCGGACCAATATCGCCATCCCGTCCAGGCTCATCGGCTTCAGCCCGCGCGCCCCCCGCTGCAGCGCCTCGATCTCGTCGCCGATCCAGCGCGCCTCTTCCTCACCATCCCAGTGTCCGATCAGCCGCACCTTCTCGCCGTCGATCGCCTCGGTCCACAAGGTCTTGCCCAGCCGCCCCGCATTGGCCGCGATCACCCCTGTGGCCGCCGCCAGAATATGCGGGGTCGAGCGGTAGTTCTGTTCCAGCCGCACGATCTTGGCGCCCGGAAAGTCCTTGTCAAAGCGCAGGATGTTGCCCACCTCGGCCCCGCGCCAGCCATAGATCGACTGGTCGTCATCGCCGACGCAGCAGATGTTCCTGTGCTCCTGCGCCAAGAGCCGCAGCCACAGATACTGCGCCACATTGGTGTCTTGATACTCGTCCACCAGAATGTAGCGGAACCAGCGCTGATACTGCGCCAGCACATCAAGGTGCTTCTGAAAGATCACCACGCAATGCAGCAGCAGGTCGCCGAAATCGGTGGCATTCAGCGTTTTCAACCGCTCCTGATAGGCCTCATACAACTCGGTCCCGCGGTTGTTGTAGCCCGAGGCCTCCGCCGATGGCACCCGGTCGGGCGTCAGCGCGCGGTTCTTCCAGCTGTCGATCATCCCCGCCAGCATCCGCGCCGGCCAACGCTTTTCATCAATATCCGCTGCTGCGATCAGCTGTTTCAGCAGCCGCAACTGGTCATCGGTATCCAGAATGGTGAAGTTGGACTTCAGCCCGACCAGTTCAGCATGGCGCCTGAGTATCTTGACCGACAACGAATGGAAGGTGCCCATCCAGGCCAGCCCCTCCGCCGCATCGCCCAGAAGCCGCCCCACCCGCAGCTTCATCTCGCGCGCCGCCTTGTTGGTAAAGATACTCAGGCGCCATGCTGAACTGGTCGGGCTGAAGTCCAACTTCACC
>JANXPK010000801.1 GCA_025357355.1 Rhodobacterales bacterium | reverse complement strand
GCGGCCACCGAAGCGGCGGTCTACGGCGGGCCAACCCGCAACCCGTGGCACCTTGACCGCACCTCAGGTGGATCGTCGGGCGGGTCAGGGGCGGCGGTAGCGGCAGAGATCGTCGCTTTCGCCCATGGCTCGGACGGCGGCGGATCGGTGCGGATACCGGCGTCGAGTTGCGGCTTGTTCGGCTTTAAGCCCACGCGGGCGCGGCTGCCGGATGGGCCGATGGCGGGCGAGGGCTGGGCGGGCATGTCGATCGACGGCTTTCTGACCAAATCGGTGCGTGACACCGCCGTCATGCTGGATGCCTGCATGGGCGCCGATCCGGGCGCGCCGTATGTGGCCCCACCCTTGGTGCGCAGCCATGCCGACGCCGTCAGTCGCCCACCGCCGCGGTTGCGAGTGGCGCTGTGCGACACCACGCTGACCGGTCTGCCGATCCACCCTGAGGTTGCCGCCGCTGTGCAGGCTGCCGGCCGGGTGCTGGAAAGCCTGGGCCATCATGTCGAACCGGGTCGACCGAAGGCTGATGTGCCGATGATGATGCGGGCCTGGACCGATATCGTGGCAGTGGGCACCGCCCTTTCGGTCCGCGGTGGCCTGAAAGGGCACCCATTGACCCCCGATCTGGTCGAAGGCGTCGGGCGCGGCGCCGTTGCTTATGCCGAGGGGCTGTCGCCCTTGCGGTACCTGGACGCGGTGGGCGAGATCCATGCCTTTGGCCGCCAGATGGCGCGCTATTTCGACAACGGCCCGGACATCCTGCTGACCGCCACGTTGGCCGAGCCGCCCGCGCGTGTCGGCCGCTTTGCCCATACCACCGAGGACTATCTGGACTACCGCATCGGCCCCAAGGGGATCTTCGCCTATTCGCCGTTTTGCGCCATTTTCAACGCCTCCGGTCAACCGGCGGCATCCGTGCCATTGGCGATGTCGAAGGACGGCCTGCCCATCGGCATCCATCTGGCCGCACCTTACGGCCGCGATGAAGTGCTGATTGCGCTCTGCGCCGAACTGGAGCGGGCGCAACCTTGGGCAGATCGGCGTCCGCCGCTTGCGATACGCTGATGATTTTTGTTGCATGGCGGTGAACCTGCCGCGCAATGTGATCAAAATAATGGGGGCGAGTCACTTTGGCTCAGGCAATAGCGGTCGAAGCGCGCAATGTGGTCAAAGAGTTCGGGACGGGCGTAAACGCCGTCCGGGCCCTGAACGACGTCTCGGTCGCCATTCTAGAGGGCGAGTTCTTTACGTTGCTCGGCCCCTCCGGCTGCGGCAAAACCACGCTTTTGCGTCTGATCGCCGGGTTCGAGATGCCAAGCAGCGGCACGATCCTGTTGAAAGGTGCCGACATTACTTACCTGCCGCCCAACAAGCGCCCGGTGAACACGGTCTTCCAGAGCTATGCGCTGTTTCCGCATCTGACTGTGGCCGAAAATATCGGCTTTGGCTTGCAGATGCAGCACCGCCCCAGGGCCGAGGTCAAGGCGCGGGTGGAGCAGATGCTGGCCTTGGTAAAGCTGGAGCCGCTGGCAGGTCGCAAAAGCGCCCAGCTTTCGGGTGGCCAGCAGCAGCGTGTGGCGCTTGCCCGTGCGCTTGCGCCAGAGCCCAAGGTCTTGTTGCTGGACGAGCCGCTTTCGGCGCT
>JANXPK010000782.1 GCA_025357355.1 Rhodobacterales bacterium | reverse complement strand
AAGCCAAAGCGCTTGCCGCCTTTTACGGTTTTGGACACGCGGTTGATCGCGACCAGACGATCGGCGAATTCCGGGGTTTCCTCGGGGCGATTGTCGCGGCGTCCGCCGCTGTTGCCACGGTCGTCCCGGCGGTTTTCACGTTCTGCCATTGTCTATCTCCTCAGAACTTCAATCCACCTTCACGAGCAGCATCGGCCAAAGCCTTGATCTTGCCGTGAAAGAGGAAACCGCCGCGATCGAAGTAGCACTCTTCGACACCGGCCTTTTTTGCCCGCTCGGCGATGGCCGAGCCAATCTTGGCGGCTGCTTCGACGTTGTTCTTGCCTACCACGCCCAGATCCTTCTCAAGCGAGGAGGCCGCGGCGATGGTGACGCCCTTCACATCGTCGATCAACTGGACCGAGATATTCTTGTTGGAGCGATGCACGCTCAGGCGCAGGCGCCCATGCGAGGTCGCCTTGATCTTGTTCCGGACGCGCAGACGGCGCTTGAGGAACAGCTCTCTCTTATTGCTTGCCATTTCCTATGCCCTCTACTTCTTCTTGCCTTCTTTGCGGAACACGAACTCGCCCTTGTAGCGGATGCCCTTGCCCTTGTAGGGCTCTGGCTTCTTCCAGGCGCGGATGTTCGCGGCAACCTGACCAACAAGCTGCTGGTCAATGCCTTCCACAGTGATTTCGGTCTGCTTCGGCGCGGCGACAGTCACGCCCTCCGGAACGTTGAAGATGACTTCATGGCTGAAGCCCAGTTGCAATTGCAGGTTCTTGCCTACCATTGCCGCGCGGTAGCCCACGCCCTGAATCTCCATTTCCTTCCTGAAGCCGGTGGTGACGCCTTCGACCAGATTCGCAATCATCGACCGCGACATGCCCCATTGCTGGCGGGCACGCTTGGACAGGCCACGCGGGGTGACCTTGACGGCGTCGTTTTCGATGGTCAGCGTCACATCATCGCCCGCGGTAAAGCTGCGGGTGCCTTTCGGCCCCTTCACTTCCACGGTCTGACCCGAGATCGAGGCGCTGACGCCTTTGACCAGGGGGACGGGTTTCTTGCCGATACGAGACATAATACCCTCCCCTTAGAATACGGTGCAGAGCACTTCGCCGCCAACATTGGCGGTGCGTGCTGCTGCATCGGACATGACGCCCTTTGGCGTCGAGACGATGGAAACACCCAGACCGTTGCGCACGGCGGGGATGTCCTTGACACTCATGTAAACCCGGCGACCGGGTTTGGAGACGCGCTTGATTTCGCGGATCACCGGGGTGCCTTCGAAGTATTTGAGGCTGATCACCAATTCGCCCTGGCCGTTGTCGGTCTTGGCGGATTCGTAGCCGCGGATATAGCCTTCGCCCATCAACACATCCAGCACCCAGGCCCGCAGCTTGGAGGCCGGGGTCTTGACGGTGGACTTGCCGCGCATCTGCGCGTTGCGGATACGGGTGAGCATATCGCCGAGAGGATCGTTCATACTCTGTTTCCTCCCTTACCAGCTCGACTTGACCATGCCGGGGATCTGACCGAACGAGGCCAGGTCCCGCAGCATGATGCGCGAGAGTTTCAGTTTGCGGTACACGGCATGCGGGCGGCCGGTCAGTTGGCAGCGGTTGTGCATGCGGGTGGCCGAAGAGTTGCGCGGCAGGGCGGCGAGTTTGGTTGTCGCCTTGAAACGCTCTTCGATCGGCTTGTTCAGGTCTTTGATCACCGCCTTGAGTGCGGCGCGCTTGGCGGCGAATTGCTTCGTCAGCTTGGCGCGTTTCACTTCGCGGTTCACCATGGATACTTTTGCCATTGTCAGGTTCCTCGCGATCAGGAGTTGAAGGGCATGTTGAACGCTTTCAACAATGCCTTCGCTTCTGCGTCGACCTTCGACGTGGTGCAGATGATGATGTCCATGCCAAGCACTTCATCGACTTTGTCGAATTCGATCTCGGGGAACACGATTTGCTCTTTCAGGCCCATGGCATAGTTGCCGCGGCCATCGAAGGAACTTCCCTTGACGCCGCGAAAGTCGCGGACGCGGGGAAGTGCTATGGTGATCAGACGGTCAAGGAATTCGTACATCCGGTCGCCGCGCAGCGTCACCTTGCAGCCCAGCGGCATCTCTTCGCGGACGCGGAAGGTGGCCACCGACTTCTTGGCGTGGGTGATGACGGCCTTCTGGCCGGCGATCAGGGTCAGTTCCTCGGCGGCCTTCTTCACCTTCTTGGTGTCCTTGACCGCTTCGCCGACGCCCATGTTGATCACGATCTTGTCCAGACGCGGGATCTGCATGTCGTTCTTGAAGCCGAACTCGGTTTTCATGGCGGCGCGAATGGTGTCGCGGTAGAACGCCTTCAGGCGCGGGGTGTATTTGGCTTGATCAAGCATCAGATTGCCTCCCCGGTGGTCTTGGCGTAGCGGACCTTCTTGTCGCCTTCCATGCGGAAGCCGACGCGGGTGGC
>JANXPK010000767.1 GCA_025357355.1 Rhodobacterales bacterium | reverse complement strand
AATATCGCTGATGGAAGTGATAAAATCTGCTTTCGCCCTGGCAGTTTGTTCACGCGAATATACTCTGCTCCAAACCGTCGGGCGCGATGGCTTTTTCTATCTCGACTCCTTTTCCGCCTTTCTTAGCTCTAGGGTGGATATCGCTAAGTTGCGCGAACAAGGCGGCGAATCGCGTAAGGATCTCCTCGCCTTCCTCCACGACCGCCTCAAGGTCCACCTCCGCGATCAGGGCATCCGCCATGACGTCATCGACGCCTGTCTGGCCATGCCCGGCAATGACGACCTGACCCTGCTCGTCAAGCGGGCCGAGGCGCTGGCCGCATTCCTCAAGACCGAGGACGGCCCGAACCTGCTGCAAGGCTTCAAGCGCGCCAATACCCTGCTGACGCAGGCCGAGCAGAAGGATGGCGTCGAGTATTCTTACGGCGCCGACCTGAAATTCGCCGAGACCGACGAGGAGCGGGCGCTGTTTGCGGCGCTGGACCGGGCCGAAGCCACGATCAACCCGGCCATGGCGCGGGAAGATTTCGCCACCGCCATGACCGCGATGGCGCTGTTGCGCGCGCCGATCGACGCCTTTTTCACCGCCGTTCAGGTCAACTCCGACAACCCCATCACCCGCCGCAATCGCCTGAACCTTCTGCGCCGCATCCGCGCCATCTGTTCGGGCGTGGCCGATCTGACCAAGGTTGAGGGCTGATCCCTTCATCTTTTCCCAAATATCCCACGGGGGTGCGGGGGTGTGAAACCCCCGTTCTGCCCAGAAAACTTGCGCCACGCGAATTTCCCCCTATGCTGCGCCTGAACAAAAGGCCGCCGCAGTGCAGAAACCAGACGCATCCCTCGAATTCACCGTGGTCACCGCCACCGCCAGGATCAACGCGCCGGTGCATGGCTGGCGGGCCAAGTGCTTGCAACGACTGGTAAGATTGGACCTGCCGGTGCCGCTGACCGTGGCGCTGCCGACCCAGACCGTGCGGGCCATCGCGGGCGGGGCGCTGGTCGATGCAGCGGCGATCCTGCACCATTTCGGCCAAAGCCCGCTGATTTCCGTGCGCCCCTCGCCGGAAAATCCCGACTGGGGCGGCCCCTCCACCATCCTGAACATCGGCATGAACGCCGCCCGCCACGCCGCCCTGCGCGCGACCAACGGCCCCCTCGCCGCCGACGCGCTGTACCTGCGTTTCGTGCAGGCCTATGCCACCCATGTCGCCCGCCTTGACCCCGATATTTTCGAGGCAGATCAACCCACCAGCGATGCCCTGCGCGAGGCCTTGCGCCACTACGAGCGCGAAATGGACGAGCCGTTCCCCGAGGACCCGGCGCGCCAGTTGACCGAAGTTCTGCGCTCGATGGCGCGGGCGTGGGAGGGCACGTCGGCCCGTTTGCTGCGTCAGGCCAAAGGCGCGCCGAAACAAGCGGCGCTGGGGCTGGTGGTGCAACAGATGGCGCAGGGGATTGGTCCGGGGATTTCGGGGTCGGGCGTCATCCAGTTTGTCGATCCGGTCACCGGGCAACCGCAGGTCAAGGGCCGCTATCTGGGCCAAAGCCAGGGTCGCGATGCGCTGAGCAAGACCGAGGCGATGTACCTGACCTGTGACCCGCGCGGCCCGTCGCTGGAGGACCTGTCGCCGACGATTTTCGCCGATCTCATCCGCTTTGGCGAGATCTGCCGAAGCAAGCTGCGCGAAGAGATGCAGATCGAATTTACCATTGAGGACGGGCACTTGTCGGTTCTGGATGCGGTGCGCGTGGCGCGGTCGGCCCGGGCCGGCCTCAAGATAGCGGTGGCGCTGGCCGAGGACGGCGTCATCAGCCGCGAGGACGCGGTCCTACGGGTCGAGCCGCGCTCCTTGACCGAGCTTTTGCACAGTCAGGTCGATCCGCGCGGGACCCGTGACGTGATTGCGACCGGCATCGCCGCCTCACCCGGGGCCGCGACGGGTCGGATCGTGTTCACCTCTGCCGCAGCACAGGATTCGGCGGCGCGGGGCGAACCTTGCATCCTGTGTCGGCGCGAGACCGAGCCTGAGGACATTCGCGGCATGCATTCGGCGGTCGGGGTTCTGACGGAACGCGGCGGGGTGACCAGCCATGCCGCGGTGATCGCGCGGGGGCTCGGTGTGCCCTGTGTCGTCGGCGCCTCGGGGATCAGACTGGACAGCAAGGATCGCAAGCTGACCACCGCTGATGGCCGGGTGTTTGGCGAGGGCGACCAGATCACCGTCGATGGCACCACAGGTGACGTTCTGGCGGGCACGGCGGAGATGCTGGCACCGGCACTGGACGACGCCTTCCGCAAGCTTCTGGGTTGGGCCGACGCCGTGCGCGACATTGGCATTCGCGCCAATGCCGACACGCCAGCCGATGCCGCCACCGCCCGCCAGTTCGAGGCGCAGGGCATTGGCCTGTGCCGGACCGAGCACATGTTCTTTGACGCGGACCGGCTGGTGGTGATGCGCGAGATGATCTTCGCCAATACCAGCAAGGACCGGGCCGCGGCGCTTGAGCGTCTGCTGCCGATGCAGCGTGCCGATTTTGTCCAGCTTTTCAGCATCATGCAGGGACTTCCTGTATGCATCCGGCTGTTCGACCCGCCGTTGCACGAATTCCTGCCGCAAAGCCGCGAGGGCCTGCGCGAGCTTGCCGAGGCGATGGACCGGCCGCTGTCCGAAGTGATCCGCCGGGCCGAGGCGCTGTCGGAGGCGAACCCCATGCTGGGGATGCGCGGCGTGCGGCTGGGCGTCGTGTTGCCGGAGATTTACGACATGCAGGCCCGGGCCATCTTTGAGGCGACCGTCGAGGTTGCCAGAGCCGGTGCGGTGGTGGTGCCGGAGATCATGATCCCGCTGGTATCGGCGCGGCGTGAAGTGGAACTGGTCAAGACCAATATCGACGCCGTGGCGGCAACCGTGCGCATCAAGACCGGGGTGAATTTCGACTTCAAGCTGGGCGTCATGGTGGAAACCCCGCGGGCGGCGCTGCGGGCGGGAGAGATTGCCCAGCACGCCTCTTTTCTGTCATTCGGCACCAATGACCTGACGCAGATGACCTATGGCCTGTCACGCGACGACGCCGGGCGGTTCATGAATACCTATGTTCAGCAGGGGGTGTTCCCCGAAGATCCGTTCCACACTCTGGACGTCGATGGCGTCGGAGAATTGCTACATATTGGAGCGGAACGTGGGCGAAAGACACGTCCGGATCTTGTGCTTTCGATTTGTGGTGAGCACGGCGGCAACCCCGAATCAATCGAATTCTGTCGCCGCGCCGGCTTTGATTATGTGTCTTGCTCACCCTACCGGGTGCCCCTTGCCCGCTTGGCTGCCGCGCATCTGGCATTGGCCGATCGTGTAGACATCAGGAAAACAACCACAATATCATGATATTGTGTGGTGTTGCTAATGTGGAAACAATAAGATTTAGGCGGAATTCCGCGCAAAAAGGTGGCAAAACTGTGGCAATTTTGCCGGACGCATGGACGGACCCCCCCTGCCTGTTCTAGCCCGGACGCTTGTCGCTGGGGCTGCTGCCGTTTTGGCCACTGGCGGGATGGGGAAACGAAACCGGGAACTTTGCCAATGCGCTTGCATCTATGCCGGACGATCGCCGCTGCGGCGTTTGTCGTCCTGAGTGGAGCGGCCTTCGCCGATGTGACGGTGAGCCAGTCCAACGATCCGTCGAGCCTTATGGGCGAGCAATTCACGTCCTTGTTCGGGGCCGAGCATGATGCGGTCAACGCCATGCCAGAGGCACAGCTTTCCGCGCTGGCCATTGGCCCTTCCCTTGAGGCCCACGGCGCGGGTGCCAAGGTCATCGACTATTCCGACGACTGGCTGGCCAGGCTGCCCGCCCCGACGGGGGATCAGGAATGGGATTGCCTGCGCCGGGCGGTGTATTTCGAATCGCGCGGCGAGTCGATCCAGGGTGAGTTTGCGGTCGCGGAAGTGGTCCTGAACCGGGTCGACAGCCCAGATTACCCCAAATCGGTCTGCGGCGTGGTCGAGGCGCGGGGCCATGGAGCTTGCGCCTTTTCCTGGGTCTGCGACGCATTCAGCGATGACATGCGCGACCCGGTCGCGCGCGATCGCGCCGGGCGAATTGCCCGCGTGATGCTGGATGGCGCGCCGCGGACATTGACGCTGGGTGCGACCTATTTCCATACCCGCTGGGTGCGGCCTGACTGGGGTCCGGTGGTGCAGACCGCCGCGATTGGTGCCCACATCTTTTATCGCAGCCAGTTTGCAAGTCTGCCCTGACGCTGGTGTCGCGCTGCTGATCCGGTGGGTCGGCTTCAGACTTGGCTTTGACCCTGGCCGGGCGTAGACAGGACATGCCCCCTGACAGAGCCCGGCATGACCAGCGACATCCGCCTTGCCTTCGCCCATCCCGAAGAACGCGCGGCCGCCTCGGCCACCGCCGATCCGCGTGACCGGATATCGCTGCGCGATCATGTGGTTGAGGTTGAGATTGGCGCGTTCCAGAAAGAGCGTGGCCACCGTCAGCGGGTGATGTTCAATGTCGTGGTCGAGGTGCGCCCGGCGCCGCAGCCGCTGAACGACGATGTGGACCGCATCCTGTCGTATGACCGCATCACCGAAGCCATCGCTGCTGAACTGGCGGCTGAACGGCTGAACCTGCTGGAAACGCTGGCCGAGCGGGTGGCAGAGCGGATATTGGCCGAACCGCAAGCGATGCGGGCCTTTTTGCGGATCGAAAAACTGGATATCGGCCCCTACAAGCTGGGCGTCGAGATTGTCCGCTCGCGGGCCGAGGTGGCGGTCAAGGTGACGGGGCAGGACGGCAAGGAAGCGTCGCTGCATCCCCTGGTGATTTATCTCGACAATGCGACGATCATGGCAGCGGACCTGGCGGTGCGGCTGGACGGTTGGGCGGCACGCGGCCAGCCGGTGATCCTGACGGTCGGCATGCCCGAAGGTCCGCATCCCGAGACCGGCCACCGCCCGACCCAGCGGCGCGTTGATCTTCTGGCCATCGAGCAGAACGCCTGGGTTCTGGCCGCCCGCGATGCCCGTTGCGTGGTGATGGCGACGCGGACCGAGATCGACTGGGCGGTCAAACGCGGCCAGATCATGGTCTGGGCCCCCGGAAAGATGGTGCTGGACGCCGTCGATGGTCCGCAGTCGCGCGATCCGGTTGCGCTGGCGTTGTGGCTGGCCGAGGTGATGGCGGCGGAACGGCTGATCGTTCACGGCGATGTTGCACTTCCGGCAGGAAGCCGCGTCACCGTCGAGCGGATGTGAGCCAGCCCCTTGTCTGGCCTTGCGTTCGACCTTAGGCACGAGACATGGAGTATTTTCGAGCTGTTGCCATGACCGATCCCGCGCGTCCGCCGGATGCGCTGCCTCTGGCGGGGGGATGGTGCTGGTTCAATCAGGTCGAGGTGCTGAGCCGGGGTTCCCCACCGCGTCTGGTGTCGGCGAGTGCGGTGAGCGGTGAGGTGCGCGACAGGCTTTCGGCCTCGCGCGGCCATTTCGGCACGCTGGTCATGGACCGACCGCGCCTGATGGGAATTCTGAACGTGACGGCAGACAGTTTCTCCGACGGCGGGTTGTTTCTGCGGCCCGAGGCTGCAGTGATGCAGGCGCGGTTGATGGCGGCGGGGGCGGATGTCATTGATATCGGAGGCGAAAGTACGCGACCGGGTGCGGCGGAGGTGTCCGGGGTCGATGAAGTTGCGCGCACCATCCCCGTGATCTCGGCGCTGCGGGACGGCGGGCTGGATCTGCCGTTGTCGATTGACACGCGCAAGTCCGGTGTTGCGGCGGCAGCTTTGGCGGCGGGGGCAAGTTGGGTCAATGATGTCACGGCACTGCGCTTCGATCCGGCCATGGCGGGGATCGTGGCCGAGGCAGGCTGTCCGGTTGTGCTCATGCATTCGGTCGCCACGCCCGATACGATGCAGGACGATCCGGCCTATGAGGATGTGCTGCTGGACGTCTTTGATGCGTTGAAAGAGCGTATTGGCGTGGCCGAGGCGGCGGGGATTGCGCGGGAGCGGATCGCGGTGGACCCGGGGATCGGCTTTGGCAAGACGCTGGCGCACAATCTGGCGCTGATCGCGCGACTGTCGGTGTTTCATGATCTGGGGGTGCCGGTATTGCTGGGTGCCTCGCGCAAGCGGTTCATCGGCACGATTGGGGCGGAG
>JANXPK010000756.1 GCA_025357355.1 Rhodobacterales bacterium | reverse complement strand
CCCGACACCCCGCAGAATCTGGCGCAGAAGCTGGTCGATGCCGCCCATATCGCCGAGGCAGAGGCCGCCGACCCCGAATTGGCCGCCTATGACGCCGCTGCCCGCGAGGAAGATGCCAAGACCGCTGCTCAGGCTGGCGGCAACTGATCAGGTCATGATGACATAGTCTTTGAGCGTCGGCTCCACCGCGCGCCATGTCCCGCGAAAGCCGGGACGGATGACATAGCTGTCGCCGGCCCGCAGATGGGTAGCAACCCCGCCATCTTCGGTCAGCACCGAATGACCCTCCAGAATATGCACATATTCCCATTCGCTGTATTCGCAGCGCCATTCGCCCACCGTCGTGTGCCATAGCCCGGCAAAGAGGTTGCTGCGGGTTTCGAGGTTCCAGGTGGTGTGCACAGGGTCGCCCGCCACCACCTTTGCAGGGTCGGGCCGGGTGATCTCGGGGGTCACGTCATCACGGGTCAGGCGCAGAAGATGGGCCATGTTATCTCCTTTGCCACGAGCCTCGCCCAGCCATGCAGCCTTGGCAAGGGGGGCAGGCACCGGCTGCCAAGCCAAGTTTCTTGTCGCGGGCGGCCCCTTATGCCCATATAGAGCCGAAGAAACCGTCCCGGAGCCTGATCATGAGCGCCACTTCGCCCCTGCGCCCCGTGTTGCCACCAGATATCCAAGCCCGCAAGGGTCAGGTCCCGCTGGTGGTGCTGACCGCCTATACCACACCGATGGCGCGGCTGATCGATGCCCATTGCGATATCGCGTTGGTCGGCGACTCGCTGGGCATGGTGCTGCACGGCATGCCCTCGACCCTGGGTGTGACGATGGAGATGATGATCCTGCATGGCCGGGCGGTGGTCCGCGGGCTTGCCCGTGCGATGGCGGTGATCGACATGCCTTGGGGATCGTACGGCGAAAGCCCGGCGCAGGCCTATCGCAACGCCGCACGCCTGATGGCCGAAACCGGTGCTCCGGCGATCAAGCTGGAAGGCGGCGCGCACATGGCCGAAACCATCGCTTTTCTGACCCAGCGCGGCGTGCCGGTAATGGCTCATATCGGGCTGACACCACAGTCGGTGAACACCATTGGCGGCTACAAGGTTGTAGGGCGCGCTGGCGAAGGTGAAGCCGTAGTTGCGGACGCTCAGGCTGTCGCCGCGGCCGGGGCCTTTTCAGTCGTGCTGGAAAAGGTGCCGGTGGGCCTGGCCGCCCGCATCACCCAGAACCTGGCTATCCCGACCATTGGCATCGGGGCCGGGGTGCAGTGCGACGGTCAGGTGCTGGTTCTGGATGACATGCTCGGCATGTTCACCGATTTTCGCCCCAAGTTCGTGCGCCGCTATGCCGAGCTTGGCAAGACCGCCGCCGAGGCGATTGCGGCTTACGCCGCCGATGTGCGCGGCCGCCGTTTCCCCGCCCCGGAACATGGCTTCGCCGACGAGGCGTCCAAAGGCGCCAAGCCGTGACGCGCATCCTTCGGACTGTCGCAGACATGCGCGCGGCCGCTGCCGACTGGTTTGCCGCCGGGCAGACCGTCGGCGTTGTCCCGACCATGGGGGCGCTGCATGACGGTCATCTGTCGCTGGTTCGCGCGGCACGTGCTGAGTGCGACAAGGTGGTGGTGACGATCTTCGTGAACCCCACCCAATTCAACAACCCCGAGGATTTGCTGAAATATCCGCGCACCGAGGCGACGGATGTCGCCCTGTTGATGACTGTTGGCGTCGATGCGATCTTTGCGCCGGCCGCCGCCGAGGTTTATCCAACCGGCTTTGCAACCACCGTGTCGGTTGCCGGGGTTGCCCAGTCCTTGGAAGGGGCGCTGCGTCCGGGTCATTTCGACGGTGTGGCGACGGTGGTGACCAAGCTTTTCGGCATGACTCAAGCCTCCCGCGCCTATTTCGGCCAGAAAGACTGGCAGCAATTGCAGGTGGTCCGCCGTCTGGTCAGCGACCTTAACCTGCCGGTCACGATTGTCGGCGTTGAGACCCTGCGCGAGGCTGACGGACTGGCGATGTCATCGCGCAATGCGCGCCTTGACCCCGCTGCGCGCAAGACCGCCACGGCGCTTTTCGCCGCCATGTCGGCCGTTGCCGCCGGGATACGGGCTGGTGTACAGTTTGCCGATGCCATTGCAGTGTGTCGGGCCGCCCTGCTTCGGGCGGGGTTTGCCGAGGTTGACTATGTCGAATTGCGCGACGCTGCCAGTCTTGAGCCGGTGCAGGACCTGTCCCGTCCGGGGCGCCTGCTGGTCGCCGCTTGGATCGGCGGCGTGCGGTTGATCGACAACATCCCGGTCTGATCCGCCTGCCTGCGGGGGCCGCCTGCAGTGGTTTTGCATGGGAATGGGCCCGCCGTTGCGCTACAGCAGAGCGAGATGGCCCGCAGTCCGGGCTTGAAAGGACAAATCATGGCAAAGTGCCAATTCTACCGGACCGAGATGGTCACCGCCCGCGGCCACGCCGCCCATTCCGGCCGCCGCGAGCCGCCACCGCAACGCACCCTTGCTGGCTGGTGTGCCCATGAATTCAGCCCTGTGGACCGCATCAAGGCCGTCACCGTCGTCGGCGGCGCCAAGATGCTGGCCTGCGGTGGCGATCTCGCCAAATGCCCGATCGCCGACAAGCTTTAGGTCGGCCATGGGCGGCATGGGCTTTCTGACCCTGTCCAACGGCTTTTTGCCGCTTGCCGTTTTGTTGGTTCTGGCAGCAGGAATGCCCGCCGTTATTGCCGGTCAAACGCTATCGCAAGTGCGGCTGGCGGTGGGAGTGATCTTGACGGCCGCAGCCCTGTGGGCGGTTGGGGCGGCGATCCTGGCCTTTCAGTACAGCCGTGCCAATGGCGCCCTAACGGAAACCGTATGGGTCTATTTTCGACGCTCTGCCTTGCTGGGCCTGCTGTGGGGGCCAGTTCTGGCCGTGGTCTGGCTGATGCGGGCGCAAGGGGTCGAAAAGCGGCGGGGGTTGTTGATGCGGGATCATGGAGAGCGCGAATGATCGTGATGCTGGAAGTCTTTGCACTGTGGTTTGTCGCGGCAAGCGTCGTTTATTTTCTCGTCGCGGTTTATTCCCACTCGGTTCACCGGGAAAAGCTGGAAAAGGAATTCGATGCCGGGGGTGCCGAGGGCACCAAGGATGACTACATCAAGGCTGGCATGGAGCACTACAAGCACGGGCTGCGTCGGCGCCTGATCTTGCTGGTCTATCTTGTGCCGGCGGTCGCCCTTGCGGTGATCATCTACTTTGTCAATTATCGCTAGGGGTCTGGCATGCGTAAGGTCAAATGGGCGTTCTGGGGTGTGGTGATCGTGCTGGTTGGCTTGTTTCTGGAATATACCTTGCCGCAGCACGACGTTGTCCGCATCACCGAGGCCTATAACCGGGTGACACCGCTTGGCACCATCAACAAGTATTTCTATGCCTCGCAGGATGCAGGCACGGCACCAGGCACCTCGCGGGATGTCCGTTTCATCGACGCGGTCTATCCTGACGGCTCGGTCATCGTCTATCGCAATGAAGATACCGGGTTCTGGCCGCCGTACCTGAAATTCGACAGCTCGAACCTGCAGGCCGAGGCGTCGAACTACAAATCCACCGCCGATGTGCCGAAATGGGTGATGGTGACCCATTACGGCTGGCGGATCCCGATCGAGTCGATCTATCCCAATGCGGTCAAGATCACCCCGGTCGACGGGCCGACGGCGTCGGTTGTACCGTGGGTCAACATCGTCATTCTGCTGCTGCTGGCTTTTGGCGTCTTCATGCTGCGCCGGATGTGGTTGCAATTCCGCGAGCGCATGGTCGACCCGGCCGTCGCCTCGGTTGCGGAAACAGGTGACCGGGCGCGCGGGTTCTTTGGGCGGCTGTTTGGCCGAAAGGGGTAGGTGTCCGCGCGTGGGACAACTGGCGTGGCGTTGAAATCAAAGGGTTTTTCCGGCGGTTGTTAACCCGCCGTTAGCTTTTGTGGCGCCGCCCGAGCCTGCGGCGGGAGTATTTGGAAATGGCCAAATCGGCAGGCTCAACTGCGCAAGGTGCCGCCGGTGGCTTTGCTGACCTTGTCGACGATGCGGGCGGCCGCAGCCTCGATCTCGGCTTCGGTCAGGGTTTTGTCGGCTGGTTGCAGGCGGACAGTGAGGGCGATGCTTTTCTTGCCCGGCCCCATCTGCGCCTCAGCCTTGTCGCCGGTGAACTGGTCGAACACCCGCACACTTTCGATCAGGGTCTTGTCGGCGCCCAATGCGGCATTGACGGCCGTTGCGACCTCGACCCCCTTGTCGACCACAAACGCGAAGTCACGGTCAACCGCTTGCATGTCCGACAGGGTCAGGGCCGGTTTGGTCGGGGTCTTGACCTTGGGCTGCGGGACATTGGCGATCAGAACGGTAAAGGCCATGGCGGGGCCCTTGATGTCCATGGCTTGCAGGACTTTGGGGTGAATCTCGCCAAAGCTGGCCATCACGGTCGGGCCAAGGCCGATGGCGCCCGCGCGGCCGGGGTGGAACCAGGCCGGAACCTTGCGAATGATCTGAGTGCGCTTCGGCGCGCCAAGGGCGGCAAGGACGGCCTCGACATCCGCCTTGGCATCATAGATGTCGACCGGACGGCGGTTGGTATGCGGATCGCGCGGGGCACTGAAACCGATCAGCAGGCCAGTTGCCTGAAGGGTCTGTTCGCCCGGTTCACCGCCGTGAAAGGCAGGTCCGACCTCGAACAGCGCCATGTCATGAAAGCCGCGGGCCTGGTTGCGGGCAGCGGCGCGCAACAGGCCGGGCAACAGGTCGGGGCGCAGGTGGGTCATTTCGGATGAAATGGGATTGTCGATCAGGACGGCAGCGCTGCCGCCGCCGAACAGCGCGGCGGCGGCGCTGTCGATCAAGCTGTAGGTCACGCATTCGTTGTAGCCAAGGGCGGCAATGGTGCGACGCGCAGTACGTTCGCGGATCTGAATGGGTGTCAGCACCGGCCGGGGTACGCCGGTCTGGGCGCGCGCCAGCGGCTTGCCTTGCAGTTTGGTAAG
>JANXPK010000701.1 GCA_025357355.1 Rhodobacterales bacterium | reverse complement strand
TCGGCCAGAACCTCCGCCAGCCCTGCCCCATCGGCTACGGGTTTCAGCATGACGGCGTTCAGGTGGGCGGCGTTTTCCGGGATGGCCTCTGGCGGACAGGCGAGGGTCACCAGCCCCGCGCCAATGCGAAGGGCACCTCGGGCGGTCATCCGGGCAGCGCCCCCGTGACCGGGCGGGCCGGACAGGATGAGGGCATGGCCGTGGGAGAATTTGTGGCCGGCACGTTTCTCGAAGGATGCGACGTCAGGTTCCACAGACCGAACAGGGCTGTCTGCATTGCCGTGAACAATGCCAATGTCCAAAACTTCGAGTTTGCCGCTGAACGCGGGGCCCATCGCCAAATGATGGCCGACTTTACCACGATGAAAACTGACCGTCAGACAGGCCTGCATCGCAGCCCAAGGCATGCCTGCGTTTTGCGCGTCAGCTATAACTCGCCCGCTGTCTGCGCAAAGACCACTGGGAACGTCCAATGCCACGACCCGAGGTGGCATCAAATCCGAGAAAGTCGCGTACAGGTCAACAAGTTCGAGAATTGGGGAAAGGCCGACAATCGGGCGTGACAGGCTGATGCCGAAAAGGGCGTCGACAATCAACCTCGTTCCCGAGTTGAGATAAGCGCATTTCGCGAATTCGTCGCAGTCTGTTTCGGTGACCTGAGGAAAGCCAAGCCCCCGCACCTCCCCCATCGCCACCCACCGCTCATAATTCACCCGCGCATCCGGCGGCATCCGGTCAAGTTCCCCGTACAGGAACACCTCCACCGCCCAGCCCCACTCCTTCAACAGCCGTGCCACCACGAACCCGTCACCGCCGTTGTTGCCGGGGCCACACAGGACGACGGCGCGGTGGGAGGTGGCGCGCAGATCGGGCCATTCCTCGAACACCGCCTCGACCACGCCGCGACCGGCGCGCTCCATCAGTTCCAGTCCGGTGACCTGACCGGAGGCGATGGCGGCGGCCTCGATGGCACGCATTTGGGCGGCGGTGAGGAGTTCGGTCACTTTGGCGGCCTTTTCGTTTGCAAACTGCCCAATTAATCAGCGCTGTGCATGAAAATCGGGCGCACCAACCAGAATCCCGCGCCAGACTGTCGCATCCTGACCCTAGTCAATTGTCCCCCCGGCACGGAAGTGGTCAGAGAGCCTCAGACGAAAATTCCGGACGGGAGCAGCCATGAAGAAGATCGAGGCAATCATCAAGCCGTTCAAGCTCGATGAGGTCAAGGAGGCGCTGCAGGAGGCGGGCATCCAGGGCCTGTCGGTGACCGAGGTCAAGGGCTTTGGCCGGCAAAAGGGCCACACCGAACTGTACCGCGGCGCCGAATATGTGGTGGACTTCCTGCCCAAGGTGAAGATCGAGGTGGTCTTGACCGACGACATGGTGGACGTAGCCATCGCCGCCATCATCGCGGCCGCGCGGACCGACAAGATCGGCGACGGCAAGATTTTCGTGACCAACGTCGAACAGGCCATCCGCATTCGTACCGGCGAGTCCGGCGACGACGCAATCTAAACTTCAACCAAGAAAGGCAGAATGATGAGCGCAGTTGCAAAAGCTCTGAAACTGATCAAGGACGAGGAGGTCGAGTATGTCGACATCCGCTTTACCGACCCCAAGGGCAAGCTGCAGCACGTGACGCTGGTGGCCGATCTGGTGGATGAAGAGTTCTTCGAGGACGGCTTCATGTTCGATGGCTCTTCGATCGCGGGATGGAAGTCGATCGACCAGTCGGACATGAAGCTGATGCCGGATGCGGAGTCGGTCTACATGGACCCGTTCTACGCCGAAAAGACGTTGTGCGTGCATTGCAACGTAGTCGAACCGGACACCGGCGAGACCTATGATCGTTGCCCGCGTGGCATTGCGCTGAAGGCGGAGGCGTATCTGAAATCATCGGGCGTCGGCGATGCGGCCTATTTCGGGCCGGAAGCCGAATTCTTCATCTTCGACGACGTGCGCTACACGGTGACGCC
>JANXPK010000697.1 GCA_025357355.1 Rhodobacterales bacterium | reverse complement strand
AGATCGCGGCCAGAAACATCGGCGCCCATGGAATGTCGAACACCGCAATCAGTACCGGGCTGGCCCACAGCCGCTGCACCGCCTCCAGATCGCGCTGGGCGGCCAGTGCCAGCGGATCGCCCGGCACCTGCTGCATCCGTTTCAGCGCGGCGGCGAAAACCCGGCGGTCCAGCCGCTCTTGCATCCGTGCCCCGATCCGCGCCATGACCCGTCCGCGGGCATAGTCGAGAATGCCCATCGCCAGATACAGAAAGGTCATCAACCCGCTGAGCGCCCAGAGCGTCGGCTCTGACCGGCTGCCAAGCACGCGGTCATAGACCTGCAGCATGTAGATGGGGCCCGTCAGCATCAGGATGTTGACGAAGACCGAGAACAGGAAGGCCGCCATCAACAAGCCGCGCATGTCACGCCGCGTCGCGTCAAGCTCGTCGCGGCCGCGCTTGAATTCATTCTGGCTCATTCAGAGCTCCCGTTTCGCGACACACCTTCGGCGAGTTTTCTCTTGCCGGGTTGCGGGAATACCGCTTGTCGGTTGTCTTGCCTCATCCGGCAGCATATGGCTTGGCGCAGAAAAGTTAAAGCCGTGCTGATTGCAGAGGAATGGCGAATATTTTGATGGTGCATGCGTTGTTCTCCCTCACCACCGGCCCCCTCGGCAACGACCGGGTGCGGGTTCTATCCCTGTTCATTGTGGCGTTATTGGGCCTGACGTCGTGCGGAATTTCGTCCGATCAAGGCATCACCGACCCGCACGAGCCCCGCAACCGCGTGGTGCATGGCTTCAACGTGGCGCTGGACAAGAACATCGTCCGTCCGCTGGCAATAGGCGAAAACCACATCATCCCGCCACAAGTGCAGCAGGGTGTGGTGAACTTCTCGGACAATCTGGAAGTGCCGGGCTCAGTGGTCAACGACATCCTGCAACTGCGCCTTGGCAAGGCTGTCGAGAACACGACGCGGTTCCTGATCAACACCACCATCGGCATCGGCGGCGTGTTCGATCCGGCCAAGGCGGCCGGAGTTTTGGGCAAGCCGACCGATTTTGGCGAAACCCTGCATGTCTGGGGCGTGCCCGAGGGCAATTACATCGAACTGCCGGTCTTTGGTCCGTCAAACGGCCGCGACGCGGTGGGCAAGGTGGTCGACATGGTCCTTGACCCGATGCGGATCATTCTGCCGACGAAAACGCAGGTGCCGCTATGGGCAAAAATCGGCGCGAAACTCTCCGATCGTGCCCGCTATTTGGAAACCTTCGACTCGGTCCTATATGACAGTGCAGACAGCTACGCGCAGGAACGTTTGCTCTATCTGGAGCATCGACGCTACAATCTGGGTGAAGCGCCATCCGCGGATTCGTTTGAGGACCCCTATGCGAAATGATGTGAAGACGAGCGTGGCGAAGAAAGATTCGCTGATGCTGACCCGCCGCTCCTTTGGCGCGGGCCTTGCCGCCGGAACCGGCTTTCTGGCCTTTGCCCTGCCGGTCCGCGCCCTGACGGTCGATCAGGCCCGGTCGCTGATCGACAAGGCGGTGTCCGAGGTCAACGCCACGATCAACTCTGGCAAGACCGAGCAAGCGATGTATGTCGACTTCGAGCGGATCTTCGTCAGCTACGCCGATGTGCCGACGATTGCCCGTTCCGCGCTGGGCGTGGCCTCCAGATCGGCGTCCGCCGCCCAGTTGGCCACCTTCACCACGGCCTATCAGGGCTACATCAGCCGCAAATACGGTCGCCGTTTCCGCGAATTCATCGGCGGCAAGATCGAAGTGACCGACGCCAAGCCCTTCAAGAGCTATTACGAGGTGATCTCGACAGCGACCCTGCAGGGCGAGGCGCCGTTCGATCTGCGCTGGTGGGTCGGCGACAAGTCGGGGCGGCAGTTGTTTTTCAACATCATCATCGAGGGCGTCAACATGCTGGCGTCCGAACGAACCGAAATCGGCTCGATTCTGGACGCCAATGGCGGCGACATCGACAAGCTGATCGCGGTGCTGAACCAGACCTGATCCGGCCCAAGCTGGGCGAGGCGATTCTTGATCGGATCAAACCAATTCTGCTTCTTGCCCGGTGACAAGCGCAGCGCCGGGCAATGCCCGACTGCCCCACAGGGCGGGCATTCCCTACCGTCATCACGAAGCTTGCCGGTCGGGGGTCCGCACCATAAAGCTTTGACCTCAACCGGTTGGTGCCCACCCGGAGGTCGGGCAATGC
>JANXPK010000694.1 GCA_025357355.1 Rhodobacterales bacterium | reverse complement strand
GCCCTCCCCGACATCCGAAGTTGTGACCGGCCCGTCCGCCGCAATCCGGGCCAGCAGGGTATCGAACTGCGGCTCATAGCCGGTGCGAAACCACTTGACCCAATTCTGCCGCATCCGCTCTTCCCGGCGGGGAAAGTTGTGCTGCCAGTAGCGATGCAAATGGATCGGCAGGATCGAGGCGTCATGCGTCCAATGCTCCCACACCCCCCGCTCCACCTCGTGCAGCCGCTTGAGCGCCTCGGGCCGGTAGCTTTGCCTGCGGGTCCACAGGATCATGTGATGCGCCCGCGCCACGGTGTTGATGCTGTCGATCTGGACAAAGCCGATGCGGTCAATCAGCTGGGCCAGATCGGCGCCAGTCGCCGGGCCGGTCGGGGCTTCGGCCAAAGCGTGACGATCCAGAAACAGGCGGCGGGCGGCTGGGTTGGTCAGATAGGGGCGCGACATGCAACAGGCCTAGCAGGCCGCGCGCAGCGGTCAACCCCGCTTCCTCAGAAGACCCTGAGGGTCCAGGTTCTGCCAATGGCGGGCGAACCACTTCGGCGCTTCCACGAGCTGTCATCCTGGGTCAGCGTGGACGACGCCCGCCTTGGCCAAAAGCCACTTGTGGGCATGCCCCGGGAACGGCGTGTTGAATTTCGAGCTTACCGGCCGCCGAAGGTCCAACCACGGCTGCAAATCCGCCTCTGAAAGGGTCAGCCCCGGCGGGCAGCCATCCACCACACAGCCAATCGCCGGCCCATGGCTTTCGCCCCAGGTGGTGACGCGGAACAGATGAGCGAAGCTGTTGATCGACATGGGCAGACCGATCTTGCGGCTCTCAAGCGAAAAACTCACAGGCCGAAAGGGCGGATGCGGCCCGCTTGACAAGGCCCGCGCTGTGCGATTTGACTGCGAAACCGCACCCGGAGCGCCATGACCATGATCCTGCATGAAACCACCGGCTGCCGCGTCCTTCTGCACGCAGACCTGCGTCACGACGCGACCATCGTTGCCTTTCAGCCGCGCAACCCCAGGCTCGATCCGACCAAGCCAGGGGCTTTCGGCGCGCCCTTCCTGAAAGACAGCCTCACCCTATCCGACTTTCCCGCCAATTTCGTCTCTATTCTCGTCAATCGAAACAGCTGGTATCTTGATGACGAAGCGCTGCAAGCGGTGGGCGTCATCCGCGCACGTCTTAAACCTGGCCGCGTCATCGCCTATGGCAGCAGCATGGGCGGCTTTGCCGCAATCAATCTTTCAACCGCGCTTGGTGCCGATTATTTCGTGGCACTTTCGCCGCTCTCTACAATCTTCCCGCCTTTCGCCAGCGCCATCCGCGACTGCCGCTATCAGAAAGACGCGGCCCAACTTTCCGACCGCAACGATTTCATCGGGCGCGGCGATGTGGGCGGGCAGACGGGTCTCATCTTCTTCGACCCGATGCTGGCAACCGACGCCGCCCATGCCGCGCGACTTGCGACACTGACCCAAGCCAATCTGGTCGCGGTCCCAGGCGGCGGCCATCCCTGTGGCCCGGCGTTGAACGAGATGCTGCCATTGCGCAGAATTCTGGCCGAAGTGGCGCGGGGCGAGCCCGATGTCGCCGCCTTCCGCAAGGTCTTGCTGGCGCAGCACGCGGACAACGCCGCCGCCACGGCCCTGCGCGCAAGGGTGCAGGCGTTTCTCGCCCGGGCTGAGGAAGCTCTCGCCACCCTTCCGGCCGCCGGTCTGCGCGATCTGGTAGTCGATTTGCGTGGTGCCGCGGCGGCGGGACTTTCCGGTGCGGAATTGCAGGAATGCCTGACCGAACTTGCAAACCTCGCCATCGATCCCGCCGTGAGGTGGCCAGAAAGGGGCGGGATGCGCGAGACGACCCTGACACGGCTTTGCCTCGAACTCCGCCGCCTGGGTGCGCGCGACCAGGCCCGCCGCCTGGCGCAGGACCATTTGCCCCCCGAAAAAGCCCGCATCTTCACCTCGTCGCGGCCGGATGGCGGCCTCCCCCGAAGCTGACCGACAACTTCGCTTCCCCAACCGCCGCTTTCAGCGCATCCAGCATCGGCGCGGGCAGTGTGATCGTGACAGTCGCGCTTTTCATCTGGCCAGTCTCGGGCAGGATGGTTGAGTCGAGGTTAATGTTGCACTTCGGCGCGATGGCCTTTCCCGCCACAGTTGTGTCTGAATTTCCTGCCATCAGCGCTGTCAAATCCGATTTGCCAGGAGCTTTCCACGTGCCATCCATCCTTCGCCTGACCAGCCTGTCACTGATTGTCGCCCTGACCCTGCCATGGAAGGCTCTCGCGGATGCCGCGCCCGACACCGCCGCCGATCTTGCCGCGATCACGCTCAAAGCCAACGGTGACCGCAATTTGCAGATGTTCCTGCAACAGATGGGGCAATTGCATAACCGGCCCGAGGATGTCCGCCGGATGATGGATGAACGCCTTTATCAATATCTGCCCAACGGTCGCCCGGGCGGCGACGGCCCGGTCGCTTACCGCATCGCCGAACAAGTGCAGCAGGCGCAGGTGCGAGCCCAGATCTATTCGCAGATCCTGACCTCTGACCTGAACGACGACGGCAGCATCAGCAAGCAAGAGGTCAAGGACACGCTCAGCGTTGCCCAAGTGCGCGGTGCCGCCGAGGCGTTCTTTTCGGCGGATGCCAATGACGACAGCATTCTTGCGCCCGATGAAATCCGCGCCGCCGTCGATCTGCAGGCGGCGCTAAGCTCCGGGCGCCGCGGGGCTAACCCGATGGCGCTGTTCGACTTTGACGACGACGGTGTCCTGACACCGGCCGAGCGTGATCGCGGCATGGCTGCCCTTGGTCTGATCACCCGCTGAACCGCGCTCACGCTGCCGCGTAACTGCGTCGTGCCTCGCGAAAGCTGACCAGTTTGCGGGTGCGTTCATCCCATAGCTTCAGCCTGGCGCAGGCGATGCTCTGCCGTATCGTCAGCTTTTGCGCTTGTGCCAGCGCCGCATGGTCGCGCAAAACCTCGGTCAGCCGATAGAACGGGATGCGGCTGTACAGATGGTGGACGTGGTGCACCCCGATATTGCCGGTGATCCACTGCAACGGCTGCGGCAGCATGTAATGCGACGACCCTTCCAGGGCGGCGTCATGAACCTGCCAATCCTCACCCTTTTCCCAATGGGTCTGTTCGAACTGGTGCTGCACATAGAACAGCCACACCCCGATCGTCGCCCCGATTACCGACGTCGGGATGTAGATCAGCAGCAGCGGCATCAGCCCACCCAGCCAGACGATCAGGCCCACGACAATCGCAATGAACGCATTGGTCCCCATCGCCGAAATCCAGAACCGCCATCCCGACCGCATCAACCCGAAGGGCAGGCGGTTCTGCAGGATGAAGATATAGCTTGGCCCCAGCACGAACAGCACGACCGGATGCCGGTACAGCCGATACATCAACCGTCCCCACCAGTTGCGTGCCCGGTATTCCGCGACCGTCAGCGTCAGCACATCGCCAATGCCACGATGATCCAGATCGCCGTGGTGCGAATGGTGGATCGAATGAGTACGCCGCCAGACATCATAGGGCGTCAGCGTCAGCACCCCCAAAACCCGCCCCAGCCAATCCGACACCGTGCGGTTGCGGAAATACGAGGAATGACCGCAATCGTGCTGGATGATGAATATCCGCACCAGAAAACCGCCGTTCAGCACCGCAATGCCCAGCGACAACCAGCCCGACACTTCCATTGCGGCCCAAGCCAAGCCCCACAGGAACAGGAAGGGTACCACCGTCACCAACAATTCGAAGATGCTGCGCCAGGTCGAGGGCTCGCGATAGCGCGCAAGCTTCAGCACCCAAGCCCGGGCACTGTCCTGCCGGGACTGACCGGCGTCGTATTCAATTGTCATCGGGGGGCCTTTGCAAGGAGCAAGAGGAAGTCAGAGTGCAAGGTCGGTCTTTCACTCATGGGATCCGGGTCACTCCCGGACATAGCGAGATACAATGAACCCTTCCTGAACCAAAGCAAGCCTATTCAGCCGCCGCCGCCGCTTTCCCCGCCGACTTGCGCTGCTTTTCGCTGGCCGACTTCAACTGCCCGCACGCCGCCATGATATCCTCGCCGCGGGGCGTGCGGATGGGTGAGGCGTAGCCGGCGTTGTGGATGATGTCGGCAAAGGCATGGATGCGGTTGCCCGACGACCGCTTGTAGGGTGCGCCCGGCCATTCGTTGAAGGGAATGAGGTTGATCTTGGCCGGGATGCCCTTGATCAGCTCGACCAGACGCCGCGCGTCCTCGGGGCTGTCGTTCACATGATCCAGCATCACGTATTCAAACGTGATCCGCTCAGAATTGGACAGTCCCGGATAGGACCGCAGCGCCTCCAGCAGCGCCGCGATGTTCCACTTCTTGTTGATCGGCACCAGCCGGTCGCGGATCTCATCGGTGGTGGCATGAAACGACACCGCCAGCAGACAGCCGATCTCGGTCGCCGCCCGCGCAATCTCGGGCTCCACGCCGCTGGTCGACAGGGTGATCCGGCGGCGACCCAGGGCGATGCCCTCGTCATCCATGACCACACGCATGGCATCGCGGACGTTGTCAAAGTTGTACAAGGGCTCGCCCATGCCCATCAGCACGACATTGCTGATCAGCCGCCCGTCCGGCTTGGGCTGGCCCTTGACCGGCCATTCGCCCAGATCGTCCCGCGCCAGCATCACCTGACCCACAATCTCGCCCGCTGTCAGATTGCGCACCAGCTTTTGCGTGCCGGTATGACAGAACGAACAGGTCAGCGTGCAGCCAACCTGGCTTGAGATGCACAACGTCCCCCGGTCAGTCTCGGGGATGTAGACCACCTCAACCTCATGTCCGCCCGCGATGCGCACCAGATATTTCCGCGTGCCGTCCTCGGACACCTGCCGGGTGACGACCTGCGGCAACTCTACAGTAAAGTTTTCGGCCAAAAGCGCCCGATAGTCCTTGGCCAGATTGGTCATCTGGTCAAACTCCCGGATGCCCCAGTAGTAAATCCACTGCCAAACCTGCCCGACCCGCATCTTGACCTGCTTTTCGGCCGTCCCCGCCGCCGCCAAAGCCTGCCCCATCTGCGCCCGCGTCAGCCCGACCAGATTGGTCTTGCCGCCCTCAACCAGCTTGCGCGGGATGGTCAGCACATGTTGGGTGATGGGGGTCGTGGCGGTCATGACAAGGCTCCTGAAGCGCCGGATATAAGCGATGTCGGCGCGAAAGCAAACACCGGCTTCCGCAAGGTCGGCGACTTCGCCCAGAGGTTGAGGATTTACGGATCAGGTCGAAGCATCGTAACGTCCCCGTGATCGAACTTTGACTTCGGACCCGCAGAAGATTTCTTTTGGCCGTTTTCAACTTCCTGACCGATGCCGCATGGAATTCATGCACAGACATCACCGGCGGGACGATCGAAAGGAAAGGCAGTGCTTCTCTGATCTATGTATTGGACACGGGCTTCAAGGTCACGTTGCATGGAACTGGCTTCACTTACGGACCCGATGGCCTACCCACGGCGGGCACCGTGACTGGGCTCTGTTGATGGCGTGGATGCCCCCTCCTGACGGCATCGCAATGTGCCAATGTGATGATTGTTGAAGCCATCACAGAAAGAGAGGACATCCATGTCGGACGTTACCATCATCGGTAT
>JANXPK010000680.1 GCA_025357355.1 Rhodobacterales bacterium | reverse complement strand
GCCGGTTCGCCGCGACCTGCGGGTCATGGATCATCGCGCCCTCGCGCGAGCGCGGCACCAGACGGCCATTGGCCAGATAGGCGCGGTCGGCGAAGATTTCGCTAAAAGTCGCCAGCCCCGCCGCCCGCGCTGCCGCCTCTTGTTCGGTGCCAGAGATGGCCAGACAGGCCAGATCGCGGTCCACCGCCCGGATCGCCCGCACCAGCGCATCGGCCACGCTGCGCTCATCGGCGGCCAGATTGGCCAGCGCGCCATGCGCCTTGACATAGCGCACCCTGGCCCCGGCCGATGCGGCCACCCCCATCAGCGCGCCGATCTGCGCCGCCACCATCCGCTCGATCTCGGCCGCAGACATCGGGATGATGCGGCGACCAAAGCCCGCAGGGTCGGCATAGCCCGGATGTGCGCCGGTCACCACGCCCCGGTCACGCGCCTTGGACAGGGTGGCAAACATCGTCTCGGGGTCGCTGGCATGACCGCCGCAGGCGACGTTGGCCGAACTGACGACCGCCAGCATCGCCGCATCGTCGCCCATGGTCCATGGCCCAAAGCTTTCCCCCAGATCCGCGTTAAGGTCGATCTGTGCCATCTGCGCCTCAGGCCAAGGTCGTGAAGGATTTCGGGGCCAGAGTGACAGATTGCACCCCGCCCGCAATGGCAACACTCACCTGCACCCCATGCGTCAGCGGGTTTTGTACCACGGCCGCCTCGCAACCGTCCGCGTTGCGCAAGAACAGCGCGTTGGCCGCCCATTGAAAGCCGACCCCGTTGATCGCCGCCCGCGCCTCGGGGTCATGAAGGCTGGGCGTGTCGCGCAGACCACATCGGCCGCTCATCCATTGCCACCGGACTTACCGTCCCAGATCGACCACCACCCGCCCCTTGACCTGCCCCTGCAGGATCGCCGCACCCAACCCCGGCAGATCGCCCAAAGTCGCGGGCACGATCATCGCCTCCAGCTTGTCCAGCGGCAGATCGCGCGCCAGCCGCGCCCAGGCTACCTGGCGGTCGGCAAAGGGCCGCATCACCGAATCGATGCCCAGCAGGTTCACCCCGCGCAGCAGAAACGGGATGACCGAGGCGGGCAGCCCCGCCCCTCCTGCCAGCCCCACCGCCGCGACCGAAGCGCCGTATTTCATCTGCCCCAGCACCCGCGCCAGCATCGCCCCGCCCACGGCGTCAATGCAACCCGCCCAGGTCTCGCCCTCCAGCGGCCGCTTGACGGTTTCGGCCAGATCGGCGCGCGGGATGATCCGGGCCGCCCCGAGATCCCGCAGATAGCCCGCCGTCTCGGATCGGCCCGTCACCGCCGCGACGGCATAGCCCAGCCGCGCCAGCACGGCCACGGCAATCGAGCCGACACCCCCCGCCGCCCCCGTCACCAGCACCTCGCCCTTGGCTGGGGTCAACCCATGCGCCTCCAGTGCCTGCACGGCCAGCATCGCCGTCAGCCCCGCCGTGCCCACCGCCATCGCCTGACGCGTCGTCAGCCCGGCCGGCAACGGCACCAGCCAATCGGCCTTGACCCGCGCCCGCGTCGCATAACCGCCCCAATGCACCTCACCCACCCGCCAACCAGTCAGCACCACCTTGTCGCCGGGCTTGTAGCGCCCGTCGTCCGAGGCTTCGACCGTCCCCGCAAAGTCGATGCCCGCCACATGCGGCCAGGTCCGCACCAACCCGCCCCCGGTCGGTGACAGGCAAAGACCGTCCTTGTAGTTCAGCGTGGAATACTCCACCGCAACCGTCACCTGACCCGCAGGCAAGGCGGCGTCGTCCAATTCGCGCACCGTGGCCACCGCCTGACCTTCGGCGTTCTTTTCCAGCACCAGGGCGCGGAACATGTGCTGTCCTTTCAGCTCAGACGTAGGGTGCGCATTTATTGCGCACCGCTGCTGGGGGAACCGGCGGCCAGATCGGCTCGGATCGCCTTTTTGTCCAGCTTGCCGACGCTGGTCTTGGGGATCGCGTCCACCACCATCACCCGCTCGGGCGCTGCCCATTTCGAAAGCCGCCCCGCCGCAATCGCCGCCGTCACCGTTGCCTGCACAGCCGCACTCACATCGCTCCTGGCCACTACCAGAACCACCGGCCGCTCGCCCCATTTCGCATCGGGCATCCCCACCACCGCCGTCTCGATCACGCCCGGGATCGCCGACACCAGGCTCTCCATGTCCAGCGACGAAATCCACTCGCCGCCCGACTTGATCACATCCTTCAGCCGGTCGGTGATGCGCAGGGTGCCGTCCGGCGTCATGGTGCCAACATCGCCGGTATGCAGCCAGCCACCCGCCCACAGCGCCTCTGACGCGGCCTCGTTCTTCAGATACCCCAGCGTCAGCCACGGCGCCCGTGTCACCACCTCGCCCGCAGCCACCCCGTCATGGGCGACGTCACGCATGTCAGGGTCGACGATGCGTATCTGCACCAATGGCGCGGGCTTGCCGGTGGCAATGCGGATCGCGGTGGTGTCACCCGTGGCACCGCGTGTCGCCGCCATGTCGGCAATGGTCAGGATCGGGCAGGTTTCCGACATGCCATACCCGGTATGCACGTCGATCCCCCGCGCCATCGCCGCCCGTGCCAACCCCTCCGGCAGGGCCGAGCCGCCGATGATCACCTTCCACCCCGACAGGTCCACCTGATCGGACCCCGGCGCACCCAGAAGCATCCCCAGAATCGTCGGCACGCAATGCGAGAAGGTCACGCCATGCTTCGCGATCAGCGCCAGCAGCTTGCCGGGCTCATACTTGCCCGGATAGATCTGCCGCATCCCCAGCATGGTCGCCACCAGCGGAAAGCCCCAGCCATGAACGTGAAACAGCGGCGTCAGCGGCATGTAGACATCATCGGCCTTGACCCCGCCCTTGCCCGGGATCGGCGCGAAACACGCGGTCACCCCCAACGTGTGCAGCACCAGATGGCGGTGACTATAGCTGACCCCCTTGGGCTCGCCCGTGGTGCCGGTGGTGTAAAAGAGTGTCGCCCGCGTCGTCTCGGCAAACTCCGGAAACACGAACCCCGCATCACCCTTCGCGAGCAGCGCCTCATACTCGCCGTCAAACCCCGGCGGTGGCACCGAGGCCCGGTCGCTGAGCAGGATCAGCCGGACCTTGCGGGTGATGCGCGGCAACAAGGGCGTCAGCAGCGGCAGGAAATCCTCGTTGACCAGGATCGCGTCGTCCTCGGCATGGTTGATGGTGTACAGCACCTGCTCTGGCGACAGACGCACATTGACGGTGTGCAGCGTCGCCCCCAGCATCGGAATGGCAAAGAAGCACTCCAGATAGCGGTTGCTGTCATAATCCATCACCGCCACGACCGAACCCTGCCCCAGCCCCAACGCCGTCAGCGCCGACCCGAGCCGCCCGACCCTTTGGCCGAACTCGGCATAACTCATGTCGCGTTGATCAGAATAGGTGATGCGCTGCGCCGGCGCCGCCGCCAGCCCCGTATTCAGCAATTGACCGATCACCAATTGATATTCCATCGCAACCTCCCCGGATTTTGGCCCAGCATAGGACGGATCGGGCGTGATCCGAATCTTTTCTGCGACCTGCCGGGCAGAAGCCTCACTGCCGCTTGGGCGCCTCTCCCCGGACCAGATCATAAAATCCATCTGCCGCAACCGGGGCCCAGTCGCCAGCCACGCCGTCGGGCCAGATCACCCGCACTTCGGCTGCGGTGGCATTGCCGAGCCCAAAGTGCCACCAGCCCAATTGCCCGCCCGCATGGCCGCCGCCCGACGTGATCTCGCGCCGCTGCACCTTGTCGCCCAGCCGCACCTCGATCCACGCGCCGATGGCATCGCGGTTGCCCGCCGCCTCGTGCAGCGCCAGTTGCAGCCAATGGCTCAGCCCCACGCCGTCATTGCGCCAGACTTCGGCACCGGTGTTGCGGTTGACCACCACCAGATCCATCTGCCCGTCGCCGTTCAGATCCACCACCGCGGCCCCGCGGCCTTGCGCAAAACTTGCCACCCCCGCCTTGTCACCCGCCTCGGCAAAGGTGCCATCGGCCTGCCCGAGAAGCAGATTGTTGGGGTCTTTCGCCGCGAAATCCGGCATGGCGGCGACATTGCCCTTGGCGATGAACAGATCCTGCCGTCCGTCGTTGTTCACATCCTGAAACTCGGCATGCCACCCGGTCGAGGGGCGCAGGTCGTCGCCGACATAGGGCCGCTGGGCGATGGCATGGTCGGCATAGGCCACGTCCTTGAAGGTCGCCTTGTCCGCACCCCCTGCCAGCACCTGCAATTTGCTGTCGGCCATCGAGGTCATGAAATAATCTGGATAGCCGTCGCCATTCACGTCAGTGCTGGCGATGCCCATCCCCCAGATTTTCAGGGTCTTCCACCCCTCTGCCGCCGTGTACAGCGCCGGGGGCTTGCCGGGGTCCACATGCCACAACTGCTCGGTGCCGCCCTTGTAATACTCACGGTCGTTGGCCACCCGAAGCGAGGGCATGCCCGTCCGGTTCCAGTCGGAAAACAGCATCGACAGCGCGCAAAAGCTGGGTTTCAGCGGCATGGGCGCCGCAAACCCGCGCCCTTTGGGCCGGTACAGCGCGTTTTCGGTACATGTCCCCCACGGAAAGGCGTCTTGCGTGCGGTCGATATAGGTGCCGATGGCCAGCGTCGGCCAGTCATTGCCCTTCTCCCAGGTGGCGGCAAAGGCCGTGGACCACAGGTCGCGACCATCAAAACCCCAGTCCTCGTTGGCGCGGTGGAAATGGCAATTGCCCTCCCCCTTCATCACCACATCCTCGCCCGACCGCAGGATGACCAGATCGAGAATGCCGTCGCCGTCCACGTCCAGCGGATAGGCGCCGGTCACCCGATCCAGTTCCGCCCCCGAGGTGATGGCGGTGAATTTCAACGCCCCGCCGGTGGGGCTGTCATTGCGGTAA
>JANXPK010000603.1 GCA_025357355.1 Rhodobacterales bacterium | reverse complement strand
TCTCGGCCGCCGCCCGCGTGCGCACCTGCCAGTCGCCGCGCGACAACCGCTGCTCCCAGACATGCACCGCCCGCGCCGACAGGGGGTCGCCGCCGATCTCCCAACGCTCCGACATGGTTTCGCCGCTGCACAGCCCGTGGGTCAGGTTCTCGACATCGCCGCCGTCATCCTCGATCACCAGGGTCCGCTTGCCCGACAAAAGGTCGCTCTCGATCCGGCAGCTGACCTGGCCAGCCCGCAACACCCGATGCTTCCAGGCCGGCGCCCCTTCCGGCCCCGGCGGCATCCAGACTGCGCCACCCGCATGCACCGGCAAGTCCAGCGACCCTCCCGTCACCGTCAGCACGCCGGCCTCCGGCGAAGGCCAGACAAATGGCCAATAACTGTTGGACAGCGCCAGCCGCAGCCGGTGCCCCGGCGCCAGACGGTACGCCATCTGGTCCAGATCGAAGGTCAGTTCCACCACGTCGCCCGGCACCATCGGCCGCGGCTCTGCCATGCTGTCGCGGTGGCAAAGGTTGCGCATCCCATGCGCGATCCGCACCGAGGCGCCATCCGGCCCCACATCGCACAGCCGCGCCACCACAAACCCCAGCGGCCGGTCCGAAGCCAGCCGCAACCGCAGCCGCGCCGCCCCCAGCACCTCCAGGGGCGCGCCCAACACGTCGCCATCGAAACACAGCGACAGCGCATCGTCCTGCCGCTGATCCCCCGCCATCTCGGCATTCAGCCCCATCGGGAAGAACTCCCCCGCCGCCATCCCCAGATGCGGCGGCGTGGCGATCGCAGCGCTCATCGCACTGCATTCATCTTTTCCCAAATATCCCACGGAGGGTCCGGGAGGTGTGAAACCTCCCGGTCGCGCTGCAGCAGGCCCAAGATGCAATGTCTCCCGCGACACCGATGCCGAAGGCCAGACCGCCTCGCTCACCCAATGCCCGTCCCGCCACTTGGCTGACGCGTCGGGCGGCTGCGAATGCAGCACATAGGCCCGGTAGGCTGGATCCTTCTCCGCCCCGTTCGCCACACCTTTCAACCAGCGGTCCCACCAGCGTACCGCCTCTTGCAAGAACCCCACCTGCGGTCCCGGCACCGCCGTATGCGGGTACTGGTGTACCCATGGTCCCACGATCCCCTTGGCCCCCGGCACATTCTCGACAATGGCCGCGACCGTGTTCATGTAGTTGTCTGCCCAGCCACCGCAGATCATGACCGGCACCTGCATCCGGCTATAATCCTCGCAGATCGAACCGTGCTGCCAATAGTCCGACCGCTCCTGCATGTCCGCCCAACGCGGTGCCAGCCACGGCTCGGCGTTGAGCCGCTTCAGCCAGATCTCCCGCCAGTCGCTGCGCAACGCCGGGTCCGGCGGACGGCTGGAATAGGACAGCATGACAGTGCCCCAGCCGAAATTCTCGCCCAGAAGGCAGCCGCCCTTGTAGTGGATGTCGTCAGCAAACCGGTCCGTGGTCGAACAGACCGACACCACCGCCTTCAACGCGGGCGGTTGCAAGAACGCGGTCTGCAATGAGTTGAACCCGCCCCAGCTTTTGCCCATCATGCCCACGGAACCCGAGCACCACGGCTGCCCGGCCAGCCACTCGATCACCTCGCAAGCGTCAGCGAGCTCCTGAATGGCGTATTCATCCGCCATCAGCCCGTCGCTGTCGCCATTGCCCCGCATATCGACCCGCACGCAGGCATAGCCATGGCCCGCCACATAGGGATGCATGATCTCATCGCGCGGCAAGGTGCCGTCGGTCTTGCGATAGGGGATGTATTCCAGCACCGCCGGCACCGGATGGTCCAGCGCATTCACCGGCATCCACACCCGCGCCGACAACCGGCAACCATCCGACAGCACGATCCCCATGTCGCGGTCATCGCTGATGTCAAAGGGCAGCTGCGTGACCGTTTCCATGCGGAATCTCCAACGACGCCTGCGCCAGAAGGCGCATGCAACCGGCCCCGTCTCATGCAGTTTTGCGGCGCTCTTGCAGCCAATTGCGACACCGCGCGCCTAGCCCTGCAAATACCCCCTTGCCCTTGCCCCAGACCCGCGCCACCCATGTCCCAGCAACCAAAGGCCACTCATGTCCAACCCTCCCAACATCCTCATCCTGATGGTCGATCAGCTGACCGGCACCCTCTTTGACGACGGCCCCGCCGCCTTCCTGCACGCCCCCAACCTGCGCGCCCTTGCCGCCCGCTCGGTCCGCTTTGCCAACGCCTACACCGCCTCGCCCCTTTGCGCCCCCGCCCGCGCAGCCTTCATGTCGGGCGCCCTGCCGCGCCGCACCCGGGTCTACGACAACGCCGCGGAGTTCGCCTCCGACATCCCGACCTACGCCCACCACCTGCGCCGCGCGGGCTACTATACCGCGCTCTCCGGCAAGATGCATTTCGTCGGCCCTGACCAGTTGCACGGCTTCGAGGAACGCCTGACCACCGACATCTACCCCGCCGATTTCGGCTGGACCCCCGACTACCGCAAACCCGGTCAGCGCATCGACTGGTGGTACCACAACCTCGGCTCCGTCACCGGGGCAGGGGTGGCAGAGATCACCAATCAGCTCGAATACGACGACGACGTCTGCCATCAGGCGGTGCAAAAGCTCTACGACCTCTCCCGCAGTCTCGATCCCCGCCCGTGGAGCCTGACCGTCTCGTTCACCCACCCCCACGACCCCTTCGTCGCCCGGCGCAAATTCTGGGACCTCTACGAAGGCGCCCGCGAACTTGAGCCGCCGCCGCCCCTCGCCTATGCGGATATGGACCCTCATTCCCGACGCTTGATGGACGCCTGCGACTGGCGTGGACTCACCGTCACGCCAGACCATATCCGGCGGGCGCGGCAAGGCTATTTCGCCA
>JANXPK010000600.1 GCA_025357355.1 Rhodobacterales bacterium | reverse complement strand
TCCACCGCAACCGCTCAGCGAAAAGGACCACAAGGGACTGCTGAGCGGCTTCTGAGGCAATCCGGTTGGCTGCGACAGACCAGGCCAAGCGCTATGGCGACGCCTTTCAGGCACCGCGGCAAGGTGCCGGTCAGGAACGTCGTGCCCGTGCGGCTGAACTCACGGACAAGGCGGGTCTTGACGACCCGTAACGCAATCCAATCACTTGACTGCGGACCTTGCCGCGACCGGACGGCCACTGCTTTGACGCGGTCAAGGCGGCGGGGCCTGCCAGTTGACCCAGCGGCCGTGAAAATCGGCCTGACCAAAGGACAGGACATGCCCGCCCGGCCACAGGGTCATGGTCAGCGCGGCCGCCGGGCCGCTGCCGTCACCCTCCATCGCGAAATGGGTAAGCGGAGCGTTCAGCGTGGCGCGCTGCCCGGCCTCGGCCAGCGACGCGGCCAGCCCGGAAACCGTCGCGGGCGGAAAATACTGGACGGCAACCGTGTGATAGACCAGATGCAGATGGCGGGGATGGCGGTCTTGCAACCGCCCTTCGGCCCATTGGGCGGCATCCCCCGGCGAAACCTCGGGCTTTAGCCGCGCGGCAAGGTCAAGTGCCACAGTGGCGCGGGCAAGCCGAGCGGTCTGATCGGCCCAGATATAGGCGAGCATGCGGTCGCGGTCTCGTAGCGGATCCAGCGGCGACAGGTCCACGCCCGCACGATCGGCAACCTGCGGCGCGCATTTGACCGGCTGCACGCCGCGCCACTCTGGTGTCAGCCGCAGAACTGCATCGGCCCGGCCCAGGCTTTGATCCGGCAAATCCAGCGCATAGTGGTCCCACAGCAGATTGAGCCCGGCGCTGCACCCCAGTTCCGATAACACCAAGGGCAGGCCGAACCGTGTCGTCAGCCAATGGCCGACAGCGATGAGCGGTGCGGACCGTGAAACCTCGTTGGTCTGCGGCGGGCGGTCGAGCCAGGGCAGAAGGGCGGCTGCCTCAGACACGAGTGCAAGGGTCAATGCCGCCGTCAGTTGCGCATCAGAGGGGTCGTGCGGCGGATAGACCTGCGCCAGAGGACGCCCGGCACGGGCCAGCGCGTGCAACCCGCCTGCCAGCCGCAATGGCAGCGCGTCATCGCGTCGTGGCATGGCCGCCAGCATCCGCGCGCCAACCGTGGTGGCCGGGTCCAGCTTTTCGGCAAGGATGTCCAGCACCCGGGCTGTGAAGGGCGAGCCCAGATGGCGGCAAGCCGGCGCCTGTTCGCGAAAAAGGGCGCGGACCGCGTCAGCCACGAAACCGGTCCACCAGACGGCGCAGCGCAGATGGAGCGTCGGTTGGTGCAGGCTCTGGCGCCGGGGTGGCCTTGGCCTCGATTGTCACAGGCCGTGGGACCTTCGGGCGCTGCGGCGTCAAGCGCAGGGCGACGGCATTCATGAAGCGCGCAGCATCGCCTTCGGCCAGCGCCTGCGCCCCGTCGGAAACCCCGGTCAGCACGGCATCAAGCCAGTCGTGATCGGCCTTGGCGAAATTGTGCAGCACATAGGCCGACACCGCGTCCTTGTGCCCTGGATGGCCGATGCCCAGCCGCACCCTGGTGTAGCCGTCGCCGATATGGCCGTGGATCGAGCGCAGGCCGTTGTGCCCGGCATGTCCTCCCCCGACCTTGACGCGAGCCTTGCCGGGGGCAAGGTCCAACTCGTCATGAAACACCACGATGTCGGCGATGGGCAGCTTGTAGAACGCCATCGCCGCCTGCACCGCCTCGCCCGAGGCGTTCATGAAGGTGTCGGGCTTGAACAGCACCACCTTTTCGCCGCCGAGCCGCCCCTCGCTGAGCAGCCCCTTGAACCCGCGTTTCCACGGACCAAAGCCATGGTCGGCGGCAATGCGGTCCACCGCCATGAAGCCTACGTTATGGCGGTGACCGGCATAGTCCGTGCCGGGATTGCCAAGGCCTGTGAAAAGTTTCATCGCTGCCTTCCGGACAAACGCTGTTGCAGAATGCGCAGGTTGGGTTACGGCGGCAAGGGGCTGCATGCAAGGACGTTGACGCAGGACGCGATGATCGGCAGCCTGACCGTGAACTGCCGGAAAGGTCCTTGAGTGAGCTCTGTCGTTGTCTGTTCGATGCGCAATGAAGGGGCGTTCCTGCTGGAATGGGTGTGCTGGTACCGGATGCTGGGCTTTACAAGCATCGTCGTGGTCACCAACGATTGCACAGACCGTTCCCCCGAACTCTTGGACCAGTTGGCCGCGGCGGGC
>JANXPK010000842.1 GCA_025357355.1 Rhodobacterales bacterium | reverse complement strand
GGCGGCTTCGGCCACGGCGACGCCCTGAAAGCCGACGCCAAGGCGGGCGGCGTTCATCATGGTGAACATGGCCTCCATTCCCTTGTGCGGGGCGCCTACCAGCCAGCCGGTGGCGCCGTCGAACTGCATGACGGCGGTAGGGCTGCCGTGGATGCCAAGCTTGTGTTCGAGGCTGACGACGTGAAGCGCGTTGCGCGGGCCCGGGTTGCCGTCCGCGTCGGGGATCAATTTGGGCACCATGAAGAGCGAGATGCCTTTGACGCCGGGGACAGCGTGCGGCAGGCGGGCGAGCACCAGATGGCAGACATTGGCGGTAAAGTCGTTGTCGCCCCAGGTGATGAAGATCTTTTGCCCGGTGATGGCGTAGGTGCCGTCGGGGTTCGGGTCGGCTTTGGTGCGAATGCCACCGACATCGGTGCCGGCCTGCGGTTCGGTCAGGTTCATGGTGCCAGACCACTCTCCCGAAATCAGCTTGGGCAGGTAAAGCGCCTTGAGTGCGGGAGAGCCGTGATGTTCCAGCGCCTCGATCTGGCCCTGGGTCAGCATGGGGTTCAGTTGCAGCGCGAGGCAGGATGAGGCCATCATGTCGTTGACGCAGGACAGAAGGGTGATCGGCAGGCCCATGCCGCCGTGTTCGGTGGGCGCGGCCATGCCGATCCAGCCGCCACCCGCGATGGCGCGGAAACCTTCGGCAAAGCCGGGCGAGGTGCGCACGACGCCATTTTCAAGCCGGGCGGGGTGCAGGTCGCCCGCACGGTTCAAGGGGGCGAGGGTGGTTTCGCAGAGTTTTGCGGCCTCTGTCAGGATGGCGTCGGTGGTGTCGGGCGTGGCATCGGCAAAGCGCGAGGTGGCGGTGACCGCAGCAAAGTCGAGGATATGGCTTAGCAGAAAGCGGAAATCGGCAAGGGGGGCGCGGTAGGTCATCATGCTCTCCGGCTTGGCAAGGCTTGGGCCCCACGGTATGGGGCAGGGCTGGAGCAAACGTTAAACGGCCCCAGGATACCAGCAAGAAAGACGCTGCGTCACATGATGGACAAGACCGAGCTTCTTTTCCCCGATGCGGCGGGGCTGGACCGGGCGGTGGCGCTGCTGCGGCAGGGCGCGCTGGTGGCGTTTCCGACCGAGACGGTCTATGGGCTTGGCGGCGATGCGCGGTCGGACCTGGCGGTGGCGCGGGTATTTGCGGCCAAGGGGCGGCCAAGGTTCAACCCGCTGATCGTGCATGTGCCGGATGTGGCGGCGGCGCGATTGCTGGCGGTGTTCGATGGGCGGGCCGAGGCGGTGGCGGCACGGTTCTGGCCGGGGCCGCTGACCTTGGTATTGCCGTTGCGGGAGGCTGGGCTGTCGGAGTTGGTGACGGCGGGGCTGGGATCGGTGGCGATAAGGGTGCCGGCGCACCCGGTGGCCCAAGGCTTGTTGCGCACGTTCGGCGGGCCGATGGCGGCGCCTTCGGCCAACCCGTCGGGGCGGGTGTCGCCGACGCGGGCGGCGCATGTGCTGGAAGGCTTGGGTGGGCGGATTGCGGCGGTGCTGGAGGGCGGTTCCTGCGCGGTGGGGGTGGAATCGACGATCGTGGGGCTGCTGGACCGGGCTGAGTTGCTGCGGCCGGGCGGGGTGACGGTGGAGGCACTGGAAGCCGTGCTGGGGCCGCTGGCTTTGGGCGGGTCGGCGGAAAAACCCAATGCGCCGGGGCAGTTGGCGTCACACTATGCCCCGACGGCGGCGGTCAGGCTGGATGCGCGCGACGTGCGGGCGGGTGAGGTGCGGCTGGGGTTCGGGCCGGGAGAGTGCGATCTGAACCTGTCGGAGACGGGCGATCTGGTGGAGGCGGCAGCGAACCTGTTCCATCTGTTGCGCGAGGCAGACCGGCGGGCGGCGGGGCGGGGGATTGCGGTGGCGCCGGTGCCGGACCTGGGGCTCGGTCGCGCGATCAATGACCGGTTGCGGCGGGCGGCGGCGCCGCGGGGGTGAGGGGCGGGATCTCGCGGAGCGCCGGCGCGCGTTGTCCTTGCCGCGGCGATCCGACG
>JANXPK010000586.1 GCA_025357355.1 Rhodobacterales bacterium | reverse complement strand
CGCGCCTCGGCCATCGCGGCATCGTTCAAAAGACCCAGATCGTCCTGCAATGGGCGCAGCGTCGCAAGGAAAGCATCGTGCTCTGGGCCGGGCCACAGCGGGGCAAAAGCCTCGGCCAGATAGCGCAGGGTTTTCAGTGATTTGCGCAGCTTGTGGCGTTGCGGCGGTTCCAACAGGCGCAGGTCGGCGCCATGGGCCAGACTGCGGTCCCAGGCCCGGGCGAGTGCAGCGGCAGCCAGCCGCGATACCGACCCCTGCCGCAAATCACGACTGCCCTTGTGGTGCCAGCGGCGGCCGGAAAAGTCGCGGGCGATGTCGCGGGAAAGCCTGCTGGCAGAATGGCGCGCCAGCGATTTGCGCACCTTGCGGCGCAACAGATCAGCCTTGTCCACCAGTTCCGGATGGTCAAGGTCATGGGCCAGAACGTCGGCGTCGCGCACCACGGCAAGGGTACGGAAATATCCGCACAGGCGGCCGGACAACTCATGGTGCCAGGATTTGGCGAGGATCGGCGCAAAGGCCGCCAGATACGTGCGCATCTTGCGCAGGGCAACCCGGGCCTTGTGCGGGCCCTCGGGGTCGGATGTCACCATCAGCAGGCTCAATTGCAGCGCAAAGTCCTGGGCCGCAGCCGCCAGCAAGGCGCGCATGGCGTCCTCGGCCTTGGTCGCAGCGCTGATCCGCTCCGGCAACATCGTCCCCCCCCCGGCACAGTATCGTCTGCACCTGGGCGGGGCGCAACCGGGCCGATCAGGCGGCGAAAAGATGCGCCATGTCGGGGTCAAAGGCGAGGCTGATGCTGGCACCAATGGCGAATTTGGCGTCACGGGCAAGCGCGACGATCAAGTTGGTGCCGTCCGTCAGTTCCGTCTCGATCACGGTTTCGCTGCCCAGCCGCTCGGTCAGGGCGACGCGGCCATGCAGACGGCCAGCCGGATCGTCAGGGTCCAGATATTGCGGCCGGATGCCCAGACGCGCCTTGGTGCCGGCAGTGATGCCCGGATGGCGCACTGGCACCGACACCGGATCAAGGGCGGCATTGCGGACCATGGCGCGCCCCTCCGCCACCGCGGTCACCTCGACATCCAGAAAGTTCATCGACGGGCTGCCAAGAAAGCCCGCCACAAAGATGTTGTCGGGGTTGTGGTACAGGTCCATCGGGCTGCCCACCTGCTGCACCAGACCGTCCTTCAAGACGACGATCTTGTCGGCCAGCGTCATCGCCTCAACCTGGTCATGGGTGACGTAGACCATGGTGGCGCCCAATTGCTGGTGCAACTTGCCGATCTCCATCCGCATGTCCATACGCAAGGCGGCGTCAAGGTTGGACAAGGGCTCGTCGAACAGAAACACCTCGGGCTTGCGCACGATGGCGCGACCGATGGCGACGCGCTGCCGCTGGCCGCCTGAAAGCTGGCTGGGGCGGCGATCCAAAAGGTGCTCCATTTGCAGGATGCGGGCGGCCTCCGCCACCTTGGCATCCTTTTCCTCTTTGGACGCCCCGGCGATGGTCAGGCCGAAGGCCACGTTTTCGCGGACGGTCATGTGCGGGAAGATGGCATAGGACTGAAACACCATCGCCACGCCACGATCCTTGGGCGGCAGGTCGTTCATCACCTTGTCCCCGATGGTCAGCGTGCCGCCGGAGATATCCTCCAGCCCTGCGATCATCCGCAGCAGGGTGGATTTGCCGCACCCCGAGGGGCCGACAAAGACCACGAATTCACCATTCTCGATGGTGATGTCGACCCCTTTGATGACTTGCGTGCCACCAAAGCTTTTCTTCAGTCCTTTGAGCGTGATGGCTGCCATTTTATTCTGCTGCCTTTGCCAGAGTGTGAACGGAAAGAAGGCCATCAGGCCCGACGATGACGGGTTCGGGGTCCATGACATAGCCGCCGAATTTGTCCTTGCCGCCATCGGCAAAGCCGAGGATGACCAATCCATGCGGGCCATCGACGATGCGCGCAGCATAGCGGCGGCAGGGATCGGCGCCATCAAGGAACGGGCTGGACGGAATGCGCCAGGGGCCGCGCGGATGATCGGCGATCAGGTAGTGGCTGCCGGTCACCGGGGTCTGCGGATTGGTGCGGCGCGTCTCAACGGACCAATGCGAGGCGGAGGTGCAGAACAGGCAATACCATTGCGTGCCGACCCGAAACACTTGCGGCACCTCCAGCTGACCATAGCCGCCGATGAAAACCGGCGGGCGCAGCGTCCAGGTGTAGAGGTCGGGCGAGGTGGCGAAACCAATGGCCCCGCCGGCATTCGGCTCGGGGATGCCGGGGGCGCGGGCGGTGAAATACATCAGCCAGCCTTCTCCATCGGGGTCTTTCATCACCCAAGGGTCGCGCATCGCCCGGTCATGCCAGTGGCCGACCATGTGGTCCTTCTCGTAGGTCTCGGCAATGGGGCCAACAAGGTCAAGGCACTGCCCGTCGCCGACGCGGCTCCAGTTGTGCAGGTCGGTCGAGGTCGCATGGCCAATGCGCTGGTACAGCGACTTCTCGCTCAGCCGCGTGCCGGTGTAAAACAGATGCCACAACCCGCCCTGTCCCTTGACGACAGAGCCGGTCCACGTGGTGCTGTCATCCCAAGCCGCGCCGTTCTTCTGCGGGCCGAACATGGTTCCAAGATGGGTCCAGTGGGTCAGATCCTCGGAGGTTGCATGGCCTTGGGTGACGTTGAGGTGCCGCAGATCCGGGTCGATCAG
>JANXPK010000572.1 GCA_025357355.1 Rhodobacterales bacterium | reverse complement strand
ACGTTGGTGCGCAGTCCGGTTTGGCGCGCCTGCTGGAACATCAGGATGAAGGGCGCGGTGTCGCGGTGGGTCTTTTCGATCGCCTCGTACATCGCCTTGCGTTTGTCGGGGTCGCGCTCCATCACCGCCGCCTGCGACTGCGCCGTCAACGGACCCGGATCATAGGTATTGCGCCAGGCAAGATACCCGGTCGCCTTGGCCGCGTCACTGTTATCAGGGTTCTCGGCGAAGGTGGACGAGTTGGTGTTCGGGTCCGGATAGTCCGGCCCCCAGGTCTGCAGCGTCGCGTCATGCTGACGGGCGCGGTATTCCTTCAACTGCTCGGCGCCTTCGCCGGTCTTCAGTTCCACAGTGATGCCAGCCTGTCCAAAGGTATTCTGGATCGACTGCGCCACGTCCATCCGGTCGGCGGCGTTACGGACCGACAGGGTGACCTTGGGGTCCTTGATGCCGCTATCCGCCACCAACTGTTTGGCCTTGGCGATGTCCAGCTTGTACGGCAGGTCGTCCAGTGCGCCCAGGTAGCCCTGCGGCAGGAAGCTTTGATGCGGGATCACCGCACCCTTCATGATGGTGTCGGCCATGCCCTGATAGTCGATGGCCCAGCGCATCGCGTCGAGGAACTTGGCGTTCTTGTAGTTCTCGTTCTTCTGGTTGAAGGCGAGGTAGTAGACCTGGCCGCCAACGTCATGCTGGATGCGCACATCGGCATTGCCGCTCAAGCCGGCAATATCGGTCGGTGTCATCGCACGGGCGATATCGACGTCACCCTTTTCCAGCTGCAACCGCTCGGTCGCGGCTTCCGGCACGTGCTGGACGATCACGTTGGCGATCTTGGCATCACCGCGCCAATAGCCCTTGCGCATCGTCAGCACGATGCCTTCCTTGGGCTTGTAAGAGGCCAGCGTATAAGCCCCGGTGCCCGCAGACGCCGTGCTCAGCCAGGCGTTGCCCATATCGCCGCCCACGTCATGGGTCTTGACCGTCTCGGCATCAAGGATCGAGGCGACCCCGGCGGTCAGGCAGTTGTACAGGAAGGTCGGCGCATAGGGCTTGCTCAGCTTCATGGTCAGGGTATCGCCCTTGCCGACCACCATCGTGTCGACATTGTCCGCCGTCCAGCCGAACTGGGCCAGAATGAAGGCCGGGGTCTTGTTCAGCTTGATGGCGCGCTGCAACGACCAGGCCGCGGCCTCTGCCGTCACCGGATTGCCGCTGGCAAAGGTGATGCCGGGCTTCATCTTGAACGTATAGGTCACCCCATCATCGGCCACCGACCAGCTTGCTGCCAGACCGGGCTCAAGCGCCAGCGTGGTCGGGTTGATTTCGACCAGACCGTCATAGGTATTGTTGACCACATCGAGGCCCGAGAATTCATAGGCCTCGGCCGGGTCCAGCGACACGATGTCGTCAATCGCGTCGGCGATGACCAACGTGTCGGCAGGGGTTGCGGCAAACAGTGCGGTTGGAGAGGCGCCCAGCAGCAGTGCTGCCAATGCCACCGCGCCGACCTTGCGGGTAAAGGGAAGAAAAGTCATGCGTGACTCCCTGATCTGGTTTGAATTTTTCAAAGGCTCCCGGGCTTTCTGGTTGAGTCCCGCTGCGAACCTTGACCAATTGGGCAACTTTCACCTGCGCTTGTCAACATGGATTGCGGTTTGGCGCCCAACCGGGTTTCACTCAAGATGTGCGCCGGGCCATCCGCCGCGTAAGCGAGCAAAGGTTTCCTCCATGCCGATTTCAAACGCCGCCTGTTCCGCCTGCGTCGAGATGCTGTTCACCGACCAAAGCCCCGATCTGGTCCAGCGCATCCGCCTCGCCCATCAGGCCGGTTTTGCCGCCGTGGAGTTCTGGCTGTGGTCCACCAAGGACCTGACGGCGCTGGAGGCTGCCCTCGCGGAGACCGGGCTCAAGGTCGCGGGCTTTTGCGCCGAACCGATGACCTCGCTGAACGATCCCGCCAACCACGCGGCCTTCCTTGCCGCCTTGCCCGCCTCCATCGCCACAGCCCGCCGCCTTGGCGCGCCGTTCCTTTATATCCAGGGCGGCAGTACCCTGCCGGGCGTCTCCCGCGCCGCCCAGACCGCCGCACTGACGGATGTGCTGTGCCAGGCTGCCGATGTGTTGCAGGGCAGCGGTGTCACCCTGCTGCTGGAGCCGGTCAGCGATGCGCGCGACGGCTTTCTGACCCGTGCCGCCGACGGGTTGCCGATTGTCGCCGCCGTGGGTCGCCCCGAGATACGGCTGCTTTATGACCTTTACCACGTCGCCATGGCGGGCGAGACGACACGAGAGGCAGTGGGCCGCAACGTGGGCCTGATCGGCCATGTCCATGTCGCCGACCACCCCGGCCGGGGCGCTCCGG
>JANXPK010000570.1 GCA_025357355.1 Rhodobacterales bacterium | reverse complement strand
TGATCATCTGGACATCGCCCTGATAAGCCTCTGATACCGCTTGAAGAATTCGCGCCCAATGGCCAGCGCTGCGCCAGCGGTTGAAGCGGTTCACACAGGTCGTGTAAGGTCCATAGCGCGACGGGATGTCCGCCAGAGGCGCCCCCGCGCGCTACCGCCAGAAAATGCCGTTCAGCGCCCGGCGGTCATCCACCCGTTTCACGCCGCGCACCTTCGTCGGCAGCAAGGGCCGGATCACTTTCCACTCGAAATCCGTCAGATCAAACCGCGCCATCCCCACCTCCCTTGCCTCAGGAAAGTGAATCAGATCACTTCAATCTTGGGACTCCCTCTATGGATATGTGACCTAAGGTACGGGGACAGCTTGGCAATTGCAGCCACAGCGGCTCCTGCGGAGACGCTGGACGCATGGGGAAGGGCGTCGGACTTGTGGATGAAATCGGCGCGTTCATCTTCGAATTCAAAGGCACAGTGCTGCCTTGCCAGCAATTCGGCTTCCAGCCGGTTGAAGCATGCACTGTCCACCAGCCCGTCCTTCAGTCGCTCTGCCACAGTTTGAAAGCTGCTAGAGGCGACGAAAGCATAGGCGCGGTTCAGCATGTCACGGGTTTTGCGCCGAGCGCGCGGCTTGCGCAGGACGCGCCCCAGAATTTGCTCTACCGCCGTGGGCGAGTTCAACTCCGCCATCGAACACAGGCTATGGGCGAAAGGGCAATCCCAGCCCTCGCGCAGCTTCTGCACGTTGACGAGCTAGCGCGGCGGGTATTCTGCCGCCGCGATGTCAGGAATGGCGTCCAACTCGGCATGGCCGATGGCGTGAATGGCAATCGGATGCGCGGGATGCGCTTGTCATCAGTTGGGAACTGCTCAATCTTTTCAGGCGTCAGCCGGTCTGGGCCGGTTTTGGACTTGGCCTGCGCCTGAAACAGAATGATGGGCCGGAAGTATTCGCCGGTATCGGCCCGCTCTGCCACAGCCGCCACCTCCAAAGCCGCTTGACAGTCAAGCGTCTGCCCGATCACCTTGCACCAATCCACATTGGTGTTCAGACGGATGGGCAATTTGATCATCTCATCGACCGTCAACTCTGCCGCAGAGACATGAAACAGCACGTCGGACGGCAGTGTCAGAGGAATTTTCTTGCCCACTCTCAAGCGCGCCGACTAGCCTCAATGGATGACAAAACCCTGCCCGTTCCGGTACTTCAAGACGTCGCCCGAAATCATTCGCCTGGCCGTGATGATGTTTGCGCACTTCTCTGAGTCCCTGCGCGATGTCGCGGACCTCTTTCACGAGCGGGGCATCGAGATCAGCCACGAAACCGTGCGGTTCTGGTGGAACAGGTTCCGCCCGCTGTTCGCCGTGGAAATCCAAAAACGGCGGGTCAAGGGGCTGGGGTCCAGTAACTGGCGCTGGCATCTGGATGAGGTCTTCGTGAAGATCAACGGTCAGCAGCACTACCTTTGGCGAGTGGTTGATCACGAACGGGAAGTCCGCGAAAGCTTCGTGACGAAGACGCACGACAAGAAGACTGCATTGAAATTCTTGAAGCAAACGCTGAAGCGGCATGGCGGTGGAGACACGATTGTGATGGATCGCCTTCATTCCTACGGCTCTGCCTTGAAGGAGCTTGCCATCCACCAACGACAGGAAACCGATCGTTGGGCCAACAATCGTTCCGAGAATTCGCACCAGCGTTGCCGAAGACGAGAACGGGCGTTGCTTACGTTCCGACGGACGCGCACCTTGCAGAAGTTCGCCTCCGTTCATGCTTCAGTGCAGAACCGTTTCAACCAAGAGCGCACCCGGCACAGCCGACAGAATTTCAAGATGAACCGAGCCTGCGCGCTCACAGAGTGTCGTGCGATTTTCGCGGCCTAACGGTCCGCCGACGCTCGAAAACTGAGACGCGTTCGCATTTGTCTGACAGCACCCGCCAAACTCTTCCATGGGTGCCTAGGGCGGACAGGCCGTGCACCCGACCAGCCCCCAAAGCCGTAGGTCAGCCCGGCACTGGCTCTTCCGTGCCCTGGAAGGAATGCGCCTCATAGTGATGACAAGGCCTGGGCCGACCAACCAAGGGTACGATGCATACCGTCAAGATCGCTGTCATCCATTTCGCAGGGCGACAGGCGCTCGGCATCGTGCTACAGTCGCTGCACTAGTCGGGGTCGACAACTATGAAATCATTCAACACTATTTACGTTTGGATTGGCGCTTCTGGCGGCGACTGGAACGACAATGTTCACAACTGGCAGCCGGGCTATCCGCTAGCCTCGCCGCCCGGCTACGGCGACCTGGTGATTTTCAACAATGGGGTCGCCGAGACAGTCATCGGGAACGGTGCGGCCTCCGAGATCGATGTCGTTCTTGGGACGACGCTGACGATCAAGGACAGCCTGTCGGCGGATGGAGCCGTGAGCGGTGTTGGTCTCATGGTCGACTCAGGCGGCACGGTGATCGTGGCCAATGGCGCAACAAAGCCCGGTGTGCCGGGGCCTGGCGACGTATCGGTCGACGTTATCGGCTTCCAAGGCGCGGGCGCGCTCGATGTCCGCGCGGGCGGTGGGATGGACGACACCGGGATGGTCCTCGGCGACCGGGCGACGGGATCCGGCACACTGACGGTGGAAGGAATTTGCATTGTCGCACCTGCCGCCGCGCCGAACGGGCTTTTGATCGTCGGCAACGCCGGCTCCGGTGTCGTGACCATACAAAATGGCGGGTCCCTGTCGGCGATCACCGGTACTGTGCTCGGCTTGCAAGCGGGATCCACTGGCACCGCGACTTTGACCGGTGCCGGGTCGACATGGCTCGCGGGGGGGCTCACAGTCGGTGCGGCCGGTGCGGGCAGCATCACCGTGCAAGATGGCGGCGCCCTGACCACGACCTTTGGTTCGTTCATCGGCTTCGATGACACGGCCAGCGGCGCCCATGGCACCGGCAGCGTCACGATCGAATCCGGCGGGACGCTCACCGCATTGACGTCGCTTGGCATCGGTTCGCTTGGAACCTTCCTGGTGGACGACGGTTCAGCGTCCGCCAATGCCCTCACGCTGTCCGGCGGAAAGATGGTGGTCTCCAACGCAGGCAGCGTGACGACACAGACCGTGACCATGGCCGGGGGCACGATCAATGTCTTGAATGGCCGCGAACTCGTCGACGGTGGGGCGGCGATTGCGGGCACTGCCGGTTCCGTCCTTGGCGAGCCCGCCGTGAATTTCGACGCGCTTGGCACCATCATCGGCCGTATCCAGCTCAATGGCGCTTTGCTGGCGACCGGCACTTTCACGCAAAACGGCGGCGTCAATACCTTCTCGGGGGGCGGTGCAAAACTGGAGGTCGGCGCGACTGGCTCGGGCTCCTATCACCTGAACCTCGGCAAGCTTTCCGCTCCGCGCGAGATGATTGGCGAGACCGGCCATGGCAGTTTCATTCAAACCGGCGGGATCAACACCTTGGCCACCGGTCTGCTGAACCTTGGGACCAATCTGGGCGGCACCGGGACCTATTCACTCACCAACGGTGCGCTCATAGCCCTGCAAGAGGTGGTGGGCGGTGCCGGAACCGGGACTTTTGTGCAACACAGCGGCAGCAATATTGTCGCGGGCGTGGGCTCGACGCTGGAGGTCGGCGTTTCCGGCCATGGCACTTATCGGTTGGACCACGGCACCATGACTGTCACGCGAGAGTGGATCGGCGAGACCGGCACGGGCAGTTTCGTGCAGACGGGTGGGACCAATACTCTGACCGCCGGCCTTCTGGATCTGGGGACCAAGACCGGCGGCACCGGGAGCTATACGCTTAGTCTGGGCAAGATCAATGCCTTGGGCGATGTCGTTGGCGATGCCGGGACCGGAACCTTTGATCAGTCCGGCGGTACCAATACACTGTCTGGCGATCTGGTGATCGGCAAGGCGGCGGGCGGGGTCGGCAGCTATGATATGACCGGCGGCAGTCTGACGATCAGGGACGCCACCGGCACGACACATACCCTGTCTCTGGGGGTGAATGCGACCGCAACGGGTGAGATGACCATCGCCACCGCCAAGGTCTCCACCCCGTTTCTGCATCTTGGCCATGGCAATCTGACGGTGGAGACCGGCGGCGTGCTGCGCGTGCTGCATCAGGTCCAGATCGACAGCCGCAGCACGCTGGACGCCACCAACGG
>JANXPK010000563.1 GCA_025357355.1 Rhodobacterales bacterium | reverse complement strand
TCTGGTCGAGCTTGAGCAGCAACAAGGGCCGGATGCGGTCGGGCTGATTGGCCGGGCGGGCGAGGCCAACCTCGATCCGGGCAATGCCGCCATCGCTGCGGAACGCCTGCAGCCGCACCCGCCGCGCCCCGCGCCCTGCCGTGGCCAGCCGGGCGCATAGCACCGGCAGCAAACGGTCCAGCCCCGCCGTGATGTCGGAACCAAGACCAATCGGGTCGGGAAAGGTCAGCCGGGCGGCGAAATGCAAGGGCGCGCGGGCAGGGGCGACCGGTTCGGGTTCCAGCCCCAGCGCCTGATCGACGCGGCGCAGGGTGTCAGTGCCAAAGCGGCGGGCAAGGGCGGCGCGCGGCAGGTCCATCACCTCTTCGACCCGGCGCAGGCCAAGGCGGCCCAACCCCTCGACCGCATCGGGCGACAGACGCAGCGCGGCAAGGGGCAGCCGGGCGAGCGCCGTCCGCGCCTGACCGGGGGCGGCGATGACACCTTGGGGCGTGACACCGGCGGCCAGACCGGGGGCCGCACCGCCACGCTCCCACCCCCGGCGCTTGACGGCGCGCGCGCGGGTGGCGCGGGCCTCTTGATCAATCGCGTCGCCATTGCGGACGGGTTCGGTTTGCCGCCCGGCATAGCGCGCCAAGGCCCAGGCCGCACCACGGGTATCGGCGACCCCGGCGCGCACCGTCAGGCCAAGCCCGGCGCAATCCTGCTCGACCTCGGCCAGAAGCTGGGCCTCGCCGCCGAACAGATGGGCGCAGCCGGTGAGGTCGATCACCAAAGAAGCGGGGGGCTCTTCGGCGACCCAGGGGCTGAACTTGCCGGCCCAGCGGCGCAGCACGGTCAGAAAATCGGCCTCGGCCAGCGGATCGGCGGGCTTGGTCAGAAGGCCGGGGCACATCGCGGTGGCATCGCGCAGGGGCTGGCCCAGACGCAGCCCCGCCGCCTCGGCCTCGGGGTTGAGCGAGGTCAGGACCTGCGCGCCGTTCTGGTCGCCGACCACGGCAAAGGGCAAAGGCAGCGCCTCGCGCCGCAGACGCAGGGTGCGTTCAGCGGCCAGGCGGGGAAACCAGAGCGACAGGATGCGGCGGTTGGGCATGGGGCAATGTTCTCATATTGTTCACGCCTCGCCAACCCGATTCGCAACGAGCGCTGATTCGGCCCTGCCCCTCTGCGACAGGCTGACGCAGCACGCGGGCGCACACAATCAGGGCATGTGCGATCCACAAGGCCCCGATTTGTCCCATGACAATCACGTGAGTCGCCCCCATTCAGACTAAAGTCCGTATCGCCCGGACAAAACCGCCCCCTATAGTCACCGGGCACTTTCCAGCAGGGAGCCCGGAAATGAATTTCAAGACCAAGACCCTTATCCTCGGCCTGATCATGATCGGGGGCATGGCCCTGAGCCAGGCCAAGGCAACCGACCCCGATGTGCACGCGCGCCAGGTTCTGATGGACACCAATGGCGGTGCGATGAAGACACTGGGCGACATGGCGAAGGGCGATGTCGCCTTTGATGCGACGGCAGCAGCGGCGGCCAAGGCCCAGCTGATTACCGACGCAGGCAACATTCCCGCGGCATTCGAGAAGAACGCGACCGACCCCGAGACCCATGCCAAGCCCGAAATCTGGGCGAACATGGACGATTTCAAGGCCCATGCTGCGGCACTGGGAAAGGCGGCGACGGCACTGGACACCACCAGCCTTGACACGCTGAAGGCCGGCCTCGGCGACGTCGGCGGTGCCTGCGGCGCCTGCCACAAGGCCTACCATTCCTGAACGACCCCAGCCGTACCGTGACAAGTTCCAATGGCCCAAGAGCGATCTTGGGCCATTTTTCTGCTTAGGGCGCGATGTCTCCGGATGGAATGGCAGCACATCGTCTGAAAGAGGATCGCCGCCGCCCAGCAACTTTTCAACCAGCGCTGTCACAGGGCAAGGCCCGACCGCCGGGTGGGCATCCATCGGTTGCGGTCAAAGCTTTATGGTGACGATCCCCAATCGGCAAGCCTAGTGACGACGGTTGGGAATGCCCGCCCTCAGGGGGCGATCGGGCATTGCCCGGCGCTGCGCTCGATTCCGGGCAGGAAGAAGTCGATCGGGTTTGGTGCGATCTGGAATCTTCTCGCATTTGGCCTGACATCTACCACAGACCGCAGCCGCAGACCTCAGCCGCAATACAGCTCCAGTATCCGGCCGCCGGGGCCCACACGGGCATTCAGCCGGGTGGCGCTGTAATCCTGGGTGATCATCATGCCGGGGCGGATGATCCGCAGGCTGGTCCATGGTCCATGAGCGGGCAGGATCGTCACCGGCTGACCGACATAAGCCGCCAGCGCGTGGACGCCGCAGCGGGTGGACGGCGCCGGGCCATCGGAGACGGCGGCAAGATCGGGCACACAGGCCGCGAGCAAAAGCAAGGCGGGGATCAGCAAACGCAAGTCAGCCTCCGGATGGGTTGGGTTGCAAGGATGAAGTGGCCGCGATCGGATGATCGCTGCGTGATTCTGGCCGCGACAACTAGCATTTGACAGAAACGGCGCTTGGCTGTCTTGATGGACATCAATTGCGGGGATGCCACGGATCACAGGTGCAACGGAAAGGATTTTTCCATGCCGGACGACGAATTGGCCAAAGCGATCAAGCTGGCGAAGGCCGGCAAGCAGCATTTTTTCGCGCTGGTCGTCAAAGGCGGCGATAGCGAGCTTAGCCTGGCGCGCAAGAAGGTGCCGGCGGGCACCATTGCCGAAATGAAGAAGTCCGCCGGGGGTGGCGCCGTGGTGACCGGCATCTGTACCGGCGAGAATGGCGAACTGGTGTTCACCACAGCCAAGGCCAGTGCCACGCTGGCAGCGATCCTCAAGAAATGCATCAAGGAAAAGGCGGGACTGACCATCGCCTGCGAAGTCAGGAAAGCCGGTGACGCCGAAGAGGAGGAAGAAGAAGACGAAAAGGAAGATCAGGCCAAGGCCGCCGCCGAGAAAAAGCGCGTGACCAAAGCATTCGCCGACCTCGTGAAGGCCAATGGCGACAAGATCAAGGCCTCGCGCACCGCCGCCACGCAGGCGCGCAACCTCAAGGCGGCGCTGGACGGCGGGCGGATGGAAGAGGCCGAGAAACTGCTGGCCGGGCTGAAGAAAGAGCTGGCCTGACCTCGGGCGGGCACCGCAAAACCGGCGCAGCATGGCGCGAACGGCGTTGCTTTTTGGCCCAAGCCGCCGCAGCCTGCCGAAAAAACTGAAAGGATGAACCATGCGTACCCGTGCCGCCGTCGCCATTGCCGCAGGCAAGCCATTGCAGATCATGGAGGTCAACCTTGCCGACCCCAAGGACGGCGAGGTTCTGATCGAGATCAAGGCCACCGGC
>JANXPK010000538.1 GCA_025357355.1 Rhodobacterales bacterium | reverse complement strand
CGATCACCCAGCACGGTTTTCCGATCAAGGACTATTTCATCTGGTTCGATGATGCCGAATACACACGGCGCCTGGCCCGGACCTATCCGGGCATCTTTGTCCCCGACAGCCTGGTCACTCACGATGTCGGCCTCAATCAAGGGGTGAATTACGGCATGATCACCGCGGCCTCTTTGTGGAAATACCAATACGGCGCGCGCAACGAGACCTCGTTTCGCCGCCGTGAAGCCGGCATGGCGGGCGTGATTGCCTTCGCCTACCAGGTCCGCACTCAGATGCGCGAAGGTCAGCTGCCCCGGCACCTGCGGCTGGCGGTCTACAAGGCGATCTGGACGGGCCTGTGGTTTCAGCCGAAAATCGAGATGCCGCCACCGGGCTTGCAGTGAACTCAGGGGGAAGGACGCAAAGAATGAAGACGCTCTATCTCCATGTCGGTCACTACAAGACCGGCACCTCTGCCATCCAGAAATACTGCAGCGACAATGTCGAGACGCTTGCCGCCAACGACCTTTATTATCCGCCGGGTGCGCGGCCTTCCGGCAACCCGACCAATCATGGCGACCTGTCGCTGACCCTTGCCGCGAAATACAACGTCGCCCCTCCGCCGTGGTACCAGGACAAGAAGAACGTCGACCAGGTTTACGCCGAATTTCTGGCCGATTGCCGCGCGGCACCCCAGCAATCCATTCTGGTTTCCAGCGAAGAGTTCATCCAGCTTGGCCTGCGAAAAGACAGTGAAGCCGCCCTTGCCGATCTGCGCGAGCGGCTGGCCGAGTTTGACGTGCGGATATTGCTTTATATCCGCGAGCCGATGTCGCTGCTGAAATCCTGGTACAATGAGGTCAACAAAGGGCCGCTCGCAACCCGGCCCTTCCCGGTGTTTTTCCAGAACCTGAACGCCAACTTCCTGTCGCAGAACGGCATCTTCAACCGCTTTGCCGATGTCTTTGGCGCCGACAAGGTGATCGTGCGCTCTTACAAACATGTCGGCATGGCCCACATCCGCGATTTTCTGTCCGGGATCGGCTACAGCCCGCTGCCAGAGGGCGACAAATGGGCGGTGAACGAGGGGCAGGATATCCGGCTCGTCGAACTCGTCCGGCTCGCCAAGAAGCGCGAGTATGGCTATGACGAGGCCACGCTGTCGCGGATTGACGGCATCGAGAAGCTGCGGGCGAAGGTGGCCCATATCAACAGCGATTTCGATGCGGTTTCAAAGCGTTCGGATGTGTATCTGAAAAGCGATCTGTCCTTGGTGAATGTGTTCACCTACCACTGGACGCTGATCGATATATTGCTGGAAACCCGATGCATCAACACCGTAGAGGCCTCGGTCCTGCGCGATATCGCCATCAAGGCCGAGAAGAATGATCTGGAGCTGGCCACGCTCTTGATGCAGATCGCGCACGAGATCTATCCGAACGGCAGCTTCATCAAGAAGAAGCTGGAGGATTATCAAAGCCGGGCCAAGCGGGCCCCTTAGCCCAAAAGCTCCGTGGCCGGGTTTTCCGCAATCTCGACGTCGGCATAGTATTTCTGCGCCTGAATGGCCGAACGGTGCAGGCTCAGCTGCATCGCCGCCGCCAAGGGGGCGCCATCCAGCGCCGCCTGGGTCAGAAACCCCGCCCGCAAGCCATGCGGCGTCGCGTGATCGGCGGGCAGCCCGGCCAGACCCAGCCGGTGGCGCAGGATGATGCGGATGGCATCGGGTGCCAATTTGCGCGCCAGAACCCGGCCCGCGGTCGAGATCGGGCGAAAGAGCGGCCCCGACGTGATCTCCGCCGCCTCGATCCACCCCATCACGGCCCGCGCCGCCCGGCCTTTCAGCGGCAGGCGCGGCGCGTCAGCCTTGCCTGTGGTCTTGGTCTCCAGCAGCCGGACCCAGATCAGACCCCTGGCCGCAAACTCCTCGATCCCGATATCCTCGCGGTAAAGTGCCGTGATCTCTGACCGCCGCCTGCCGCCCGAGGCAAAGCCCAACATCAGGATGGCGCGATCCCTGAGCCCGCGCAGGCTGTCATCACAACTGGCCAGCAGGCTCTCCAGCATGTCGCGCGTCACCGGGCGCGGCGATTTCGGCACCCGCGGCCCGGCATTGGCCCGGCGCGATTTCTGCCGGGCGGCCGCGACCTGGGGTGCCACAAACGGCGAGGCCAGATTGCGCATCCGGTGAAACGCCCGCCACGAGGCGATGCGCCGGTCCAGCGTCGCCGGGGCCGGGCAGGCCAGCGTGCGGCGCAAACCCCGCGCCACCAGATCCATCGCCACATCCTGCGCGGTCCCGGGTTTTTCGGTCAGGTCGACCGAATGGTCGAGCACGAACCGCAGTGCGACCTGCTCCTCCTCCGGCCACACCAGTTTTGCCCCGAACCGCGCCGCTTTCCACGCCGCGATATAGGCCAGATCGCGCTCCCACGCCCGCAAGGTATTCTGCGGCGTGCCACGCCGGTAAAGCTCCGACAGCGCCGCCTCATCCTCTGGCGACAAGGCCGAGTGCGGCGATTGCAAAGCAAGGGTTTTCATACTAGTTTACCAACTGGTTGATCAAGGAGAATGGCCATGCGCGAAGTTGGTGCCTTTGAGGCCAAGACCCATCTGTCCGAGCTTCTGGCCGTGGTGGAGGCGGGAGAGACCATCCGCATCACCCGCCGTGGCAAGCCCGTCGCAGAATTGCGCCCGATTGCGGATGACAGGGTACTTGGCCGCGCGGCAGCCCTGGCCCGCGGTGCCCAGTTGAAGGCCGATCTTGTCGCTGCGGGCATGGCGCCGTTAAGTATCGACGAGATCATCGCCCTGCGGGACGAGGGGCGGCGATGACCACGCCCGCACCGGCCGACCCGGTTCTGGCCGACCCGGTTCTGATCGTCATCGATGCCTCGGCTCTGGCGGGGTTGGTGCTGCCGGACGAGGCGGCCACCGGGCTGGCACAGATCCTGCAAAAGGCCGCGCCGATTGCGCCGCAGCTCTTGTGGGCCGAGATGCGCAACCTGCTCTTGATGGCCGAACGGCGCAGGCGGGTTGACGCCGGCGCTGTTGCCATAGCCTTGGGTGTGGTCGAAGGTCTGCAGATCGCATTGGACCAGCAGCCGTCCTCCGACCGCGTGATGGCACTGGCGCGCCGCCAAGGTCTGACGATCTATGATGCGCTGTACCTCGAACTGGCCCTGCGCCGTCAGGCCGCACTTGCCTCCACCGATGCCGCCCTGATCCGCGCCGCGCGGGCAGAGGGCGTCACGGTTGTCTGACGGGGTTTGCATCCGGTTTTCCGCCCTGATTTGGGGCATCCGAGCATGGATTCCCTCGAAACTCAAGAGTCACGATAAGGCGAACTTATCATGAGTTATGGTCCCGCAGAGAAAACCCTTGGGTGCTGTGCAAAATAACCTAATACTGCGCAGCATGGCCAAAAAACCCCGTAAAATAACTGCCGGACAAGACGGGCTTGACGACGTCATTCCTTCGCCTTTCGACCGCCGCGAACCTGATGAGGCAGAGCTGTGGTTTCTGCCCGGTCCGGCGGAACAGGCAGACGATCCGGGCTTGTCGCGCACCGGGCAGAACCTGTTCGATCCTGCCGACTGGGTGCGGGCGCAGGGCGCGCTCAGCGGCGATCTGGCGGGACTTGCCCTGTTGTTCGGCGCCCTGGACGAACGGTTGGCCCATCTGGGTCCAGAACTGGGCGCAGGCGCTTGCCAGCGGCTGGCCCTGCGCGAGTCGGCGGATCTGTCGTGGTGGGCCGCCGGGCGGGTTGGGGGGGCGCGGATTGGGGTCGAACGACTGTCGCTG
>JANXPK010000536.1 GCA_025357355.1 Rhodobacterales bacterium | reverse complement strand
CTCGCCAATATCCCTGCCGGACACGCCGTTCTGCTGGATTGTGCAACGCTATGGCTGACCAATCTGTTGTTGGGCGAAGCCGACATTCAAGCCAAAATCAACACGCTTTTGACGGCACTGGCCGGATGTGCCGCGCCCATTGTCGTCGTGTCAAACGAGGTCGGCTGGGGCATCGTCCCTGACAACGCTCTGGCCCGTGATTTTCGGGATCATCAGGGCCTGCTCAACCAGAAGCTTGCCGCCCAAGCGGATCTGGTGATCGGCGTGATGGCCGGATTGCCCTTGGTATTGAAAGGCGTGATGCCTCTGCCCTCTTTCATCAAGGATGGTGATGACATTTCCCACAAATCATGACTTTGAGGCCGCCCCGGACTTAGCTAGGTTCGCCCAAAAATGGAGAATTCGATGACCTACGACCTTGTCATTGGCGACCGCGCCTATTCCAGTTGGTCATTGCGGGGCTGGCTACTGTTCGATGCCTTCGGCATCCCGGTCAAAACCCATCTTGCAAAGTTGTATTCTGACGAATTGCCCAATCTCTTGAAAGGCTATCCTCCTGCCAAGACCGCTCCGACCATGCGCACACCCGATGGCGTGATCGTCCCCGAAACCATCGCCATTGCCGAAGAACTCGCCAGCCGCCATCCCGATGCTGGCATCTGGCCTTTTGCGCCAAAAGCGCGCGCCACGGCCCGTGCGCTTGCCGCCGAAATGCATGCGGGTTTTTCCGCCTTGCGCGACCAATGCCCGATGAACTTGCGGGTCAGTTACACGGGCTGTGCCCCGCCAGATGCTGTCCTCGCTGACCTCCAGCGCCTCGAACTCATCTGGCAATGGGCACGCGCGCAAACCGGGTCCGACCTGTGGCTTTGCGGTGAATACTCAGCCGCCGACGCCTTTTTCGCACCTGTCGCCAGCCGGATCGCAACCTACAACCTGCCGGTCGGCCCGGCGGCTTTGGCTTACGTCAGCGCTCATCTTGCCCATCCATCCTTTCGGCGCTGGCGCGCGATGGGCATGGTGGACCTGCCGGATCAGGAGTTTTACCGCCGCGACTACCCGCGCCGCGCCTGGCCCGGTCCGCATCCCTTGCCTGCACGTGCGGTAGACGGCACCACCTCGGAAAACGCCACTTGCCCCTATTCCGGCAAGCCCGTTTCCCATGTTCTAGAGCTTGCGGGGCGCCGGTTCGGCTTTTGCAACGCATTCTGCCGTGACAAGACTGCTGCCGATCCAGAATGCTGGCCTAAATTCATGGCCATTTACCAATCGTAAACCTTTTGCTCCCTATCCGTTAACCATTCTGAACGGGAGCGGGGCATGGTGGCGCTGGCTTATACGGTTGCCTTCGACGGAATCGACGCCCGATTGGTCGAAGTGCAATGCGCCATTTCGCCGGGGTTGCCGTTGTTTGCCGTCGTCGGCCTGCCCGACAAAGCGGTGTCCGAAGCCAAAGAGCGGGTCCGTGCGGCGCTATCGGCGATGGCAATAGCCCTACCCTCCAAACGGATCACCGTGAACCTGTCGCCTGCCGATCTGCCCAAGGAAGGCTCGCATTTCGACTTGCCCATTGCTTTGGCGGTGCTGGCTGCGTTGGAAATCATCCCAAAAGATGATGTCGAAACCACAGTTTCCCTGGGTGAATTGTCGCTGGACGGTCGGCTGATTCCGGTGATCGGCGCCTTGCCATCTGCCATGACGGCGGCTGAGCACGGATTTTCACTACTATGTCCAAAGGCTTGTGGAGCGGAGGCCGCCTGGGTCGGCGCGACCAAGGTGATCGCAGCCAACTCGCTGACCGAGGTGGTGCGTCATTTTACCGGACAACAGCCTCTTTCTCCGGCAGAGGCTGGCGAAGTCGTAGCCCCAGCCCGTCAGCGCGACCTTCGCGACGTCAAGGGTCAGGAACGCGCCAAACGTGCCCTCGAAATTGCCGCGGCCGGTCGCCATCACATGTTGATGGTGGGCTCTCCCGGCTCTGGCAAGTCCATGCTCGCCGCGCGGCTTCCAGGCATCCTGCCACCCCTTTCGGCAGCAGAGGCTTTGGAGACCTCCATGATCCACTCCCTCGCAGGTCTGTTGAGCGAAGGCGGCATTTCCCGAACCCGGCCCTTTCGCGAACCCCACCACACCGCATCGATGGCGGCCATTGTCGGCGGCGGCAAAGGCGCCAAACCGGGCGAGGTCAGCCTGGCCCATAATGGCGTGCTTTTCATGGACGAATTCCCCGAATTCCCGCGTGCTGTGCTCGAGACGCTCCGCCAGCCGATCGAAACCGGCGAGATCGTCGTCGCCCGCGCCAACGCCCATGTCCGCTATCCTTGCCGATTCTTGCTCATTGCCGCCGCAAACCCGTGTAAATGTGGCTACATGACCGATCCTGCCCGCGCCTGTGCCCGCGTGCCGCTTTGCGGCGAGGATTATCTGGGCCGCATTTCCGGTCCGTTGATGGACCGCTTTGATCTGCGTGTCGAGGTTCCGCCGGTGGCCTATACCGACCTTGATTTACCCGCAAATGGCGAGGCATCGGCCCCCGTGGCTGACCGGGTCCGCGCGGCACGCGAGATTCAGACTACACGGTTTGCCGATCACCCGAACATGCGGGTGAACGCCGATGCCGAAGGGGCAAAACTTGACGAAATCGCGACGCCTGACAGTGAAAGCCGCGACCTGCTGGCCCGCGTAGCCGAACGGTTCGGCCTGACCGCGCGTGGGTATCATCGCGTGTTGCGGGTGGCCCGAACGATCGCGGATCTCGACAACTCCGCCAAAGTCCGCCGCCCCCATGTGGCAGAGGCCGTCAGCTATCGGCTTCCTGTGGCGACGAAGAATTGAGGTTTGGCTGCGACACAAGCTGCTGAACAAAGGCCGCGGCGTCCCGCAAAGCTTGACGGGCCTCAGGCAGGTATCCGTCCAACATCTGCCAGACGTGTGGACAGCCGGGCCATTCGACCACATCTGCCCGACCTCCTGCACAGCGCAATGCCGCTCCCATGCGCAAACTGTTATCCAAAAAAGGATTTCTTCTTGACGACTTGAATGAAGACCGGTGGAGGGTGGACGATTTGGGCATAAAGGGGGGAAATCCTTGGGTCACGACAGTTGAGAGCACCCAAAACCGCCGAAATAGCATCTGCCATGCGATGCGAAGGCAGCAGCGGATCGTTCTTCGCATTGATGCGTAAACTCGCGCCAGTCATCGCAAGGTCGGTCCACGGCGAAAATGCAAAAAGGCCGGCGGGGCTTAAACCGCGCCCGCAAAGATCGGCCAACAGCGCCAATGCAAGACCTCCCCCAGCGCTGTCACCCGCGAGGATGATGCGATCGGCGGCGTATCCTTTCGTTAGAGCGTGTTGCGTTCATTTGGTTTCATAACTTTCAGCTTTGAAGAAATTGTAGCATTCTTTCTCGTTGAAGAGATCGCAGACGTGACCGACGGCTTGCCAGAGTTGGTCATAAGTTCGGGCTGCGGCCTTTCGGATCAGGGCCTTGAGCTTGGAAAATGCCATCTCGATGGGGTTGAGAT
>JANXPK010000508.1 GCA_025357355.1 Rhodobacterales bacterium | reverse complement strand
CGCGGGTCAGCCCCTTGGCGGCAAGCTGACCCAGAACCACCTCGCAGGCCGTGATCCATTCCGCCGGATGCTGTTCGGACCAGCCATCCTGCGGGCGCTGGACGGTCAGGGGGGCGGTCGCTTCGGCCAGGATGGTCTGGCTGTCGTCGATCAGGATGGCCTTGAGGCCCGAGGTTCCAAGGTCCAGTCCGATATACATGTCGCCCTGCCGTGTGACTTCAGTTGGCGGCCACAATATCGTTCTTTGTCCGCACCGCAACCCTTGGCAGACGCGGAGAATATTAACATCAGATTAATGCCTAAAAGGTAACTATTTGATTTTATTATATAATAAAAATAGTCCGGATCTGGACGCCTAAAGCGTCATCGGCCCTTCTGGCACCGGCATGCCGCCCGCCACGGCGCCCCAGACCGACTGATCAAAGTTCACGATGGCCCCGGTCATCAGCCCGGCATCGTCGGAGACCAGAAAGTTCACCGCCCGCGCTGCCTCGGCGGGATCGACAAGGCGGCCAAAGGGCAGCTTTGCCGCCGCCTTCTTCTCCCAATCCTTGTCGCCCGAAGCACCGGCCTGAATGTCACGCTCATGATCCGAGGACATCCAGCCGACGTTCAGTTGGTTGACCCGGATGCGGTTGGCCATGACCGAAAAGGCGGTATTGGCCGTCAGGGTGGTCAACGCACCCTTGGAGGCGCAGTAGGCGTTGATGAAGGGCTGACCGGCGAGCGCCGAGATCGAGCCGATGTTGCAGATTGCGCCGTGATTGCCGTCGCGGATCATCAGCTTGATCGCCTCTTGCATCAGGAAATACGGGCCGCGGACGTTGGTGGCGAACATGCGGTCGAAAAGTTCTGGCGAGGTATCAAGGATGGTGCCGCGGTCGGTCATCGCACCGGCATTCACCAAGACGTCGATGCGGCCAAACATGCGGTCGGTTTCGGCAATCACGTGGCGGCAATCCTCGACCCTGGAGAAATCGGCCCGGATAAAATGCGCAGGGATGCCGAAGGAGTCGTGAATCGAGCGGGCGACGGCGTCGCCGCGCTTCATGTTGCGACCTGTCACCACGACGGCAGCCGCACCCGCGGCGGCAAGACGGCGGGCGATCGCGGCGCCAAGGCCTTGGGTCGCGCCGCTGACGACGCAGACCTTTCCATCCATGCGGTTCATGCAACCACCTGATATCCCGCGAGTTTCATGACGTGGTGCAGTTCCTTGTTACCCTTGGTCGACCATTCCAGTGGCGGCGCTTTCTTGGGGTCCTGTTCGGCTTCGACCACGAACCAGCCTTCATAGCCATACTGGGCACAGCGCTTGACGATCGCCTCGAAATCCAAGGAGCCGTCGCCGGGGACGGTGAAGGCGCCTTTCATCACGGCGTCAAGGAAGCTTTCCTTGCTGCGGTCCAGCTTGTTGATGACCTCCATCCGCACGTCCTTGGTGTGGACATGGGTGATGCGGGCGTGGTGGTTGTCGATGACGCGCAGAACGTCGCCACCGGCAAAGGCCATGTGACCGGCATCGAACAAAAGGGGAATGCCCGCGCCGGAATGCTTCATGAAGAGGTCAAGTTCCGGTTCGGTCTCGATCACGGCGGCCATGTGGTGGTGATAGCTCAGCGGCATGCCCTGATCGGCGGCCCATTCGCCAAAGGCGGTCATGTTGCGGGCATAGGTCTTGATCTGCGCTTCGTCCAGTTTCAGCTTTGTCGCCAAGGGCTTGGAGCGGTCGCCCTGGATCGAGCGGGCAACCTCGCCGTAGACGATGCAGGGGGCTTTGGCGGCGATGAACAGGTCCATCTGGGCGCGGATGCGGGCCTTGTTTTCCGCGATGTCGCCGTTGAGGATGGTGCCCGAGAACCAGCCGCCGCAGACCGACATATGGTGTTTGTTCAGGACCGGGCCCAATTCGGCCATCCGCATCGGGAAACGGCGTCCGGTTTCCATGCCGGTGTAGCCCGCGAGCGCGGCTTGGCGCAGGCATTCGTCCAGCGACACGTCGTCGGAAAGTTCGACAAGGTCGTCGTTCCACCAGCAGATCGGGGAAATCCCCAGTTTGGCTTTCAACATCGGGGTGCTCCGGCAGAGGATCGGGTTGTGGGGCTTCTAACGCAGGTGGGGACAAAGGGGAATTGGAAATGCGGGGGATGGGAAGGCGCGACGGTTTTTCGGGCGAGCATTCGGTCCGTGACGGAATGTCGGGCAGCGGTGCCGGTTCTGATCGGCCAAGCCGTTCAGATCGCAGTGTTAATCGGGCCGGTTAACCAAAGGTGAAGGACCTACAAATCCCCTACATTGCGCCTATAATCCAACTACAGGCGCGGCGGGATTCTCGTGGTCTTTCGGCGATTAACCATGGGGCCCGAATCGGGGCGGACGGGTGTTGTCAGGTCTGCGAGCCGCCGACCGTCAAGCCACCGATCAGCAGGGTGGGCTGGCCGACGCCGACCGGCACCCACTGGCCATTCTTGCCGCAGTTGCCGATGCCGGGGTCCAGGGCGAGATCATTGCCGATGGCGCGGATCTGTTTCAGCGCGGTGGCGCCGTCGCCGATCAGGGTGGCGCCCTTGACGGCCTGACCGACGACGCCGTTCCTGACCCGATACGCCTCGGTACACGAGAACACGAACTTGCCATTGGTGATGTCGACCTGACCGCCGCCAAAGCCCACGGCATAGATGCCGTCTTTCAGGCTGGCCACGATGGCGGCGGGATCATCCGAACCTGCCAGCATGTAGGTGTTGGTCATGCGCGGCATCGGAATATGGGCAAAGCTTTCGCGGCGGCCGTTGCCGGTGGGGGCGACCCCCATCAGGCGGGCGTTCTGGCGATCCTGCATGTAGCCGACCAGCACGCCATCCTCGATCAGCACGTTCCGGGCCGAGGGCGTGCCTTCGTCATCGACCGACAGCGAGCCGCGGCGGTCGGGGATGGTGCCGTCGTCCAGCACGGTGACGCCCCTGGCGGCGATCTGGCTGCCCATCAGGCCGGCGAAAGCCGAGGTTTGCTTGCGGTTGAAGTCGCCTTCAAGGCCGTGGCCGATCGCTTCGTGCAGCAAGATACCGGGCCAGCCGGGGCCGAGGACCACGTCCATCACCCCGGCGGGGGCGG
>JANXPK010000485.1 GCA_025357355.1 Rhodobacterales bacterium | reverse complement strand
GGCTCGGGACGCGGGCTCGGCCGTGCGTATGCGATGGCTCTGGCCCGGCGTCTCAAACTTACCGCAACCACCATCCCGTCGTTTGCAATGGCGGCGCAGAATTACTCCAAGGCGCCGACGGCTGGCGGTGGCGGTGCGCTGAACTGGGCCTCGGTTTCCGCCCTGCCGCGCGAGGTAGCACCGCAAATCCTGGCCCTGAAAGTCGGCGAAGTGACTGAGCCCATCGCGGTTCAAGGGGCGGTCGAGTTGTTCCAGCTGCGTGACCTCAGCCAGGGCTCGGGCGATCCGAAGGGTGCCGCGCAAATTGATTACGCCCAGTTCTTCGCCCCGGCTGGCAGCGACCTTGCCACCATTGCCGCGCGGCTCGACACCTGTGACGACCTTTACACCATCGCCAGGGGCTTGCCGCCCGAGGCCCTGCAACGCGCAACCGTGCCGGAGGCTGGTCTGCCACCGGCCTTGCGGGCAGTGATCGTGGGCCTTGACCCCGGTGAAACGAGGATCGTGGCCACAACCAATGGCGCGCCGTCGCTGGTGATGCTGTGCGACCGGACACCCTTCGCCAAGGTTGCGGCGTCGCGCGATGATGTCGGAACGACAATCCTGAACAACAAACTCAGCCTGCTTGCCGGTGCCTATCTGGAAGAGTTACGGTCCAACGCGTTCATCCGCTACCCATGACCGCGTCCTTACCCATCGCCCTGACCTGCGGCGAACCCGCGGGCATCGGACCCGAGCTTGCAATTGCCGCCCGCCGCATCCTGGGGGCCGAGGTGCCGTTCTTCTGGATCGGTGATCCACACCATCTGCCCTCAGGCACCGCCATGACGGAAATCGCCGATCCGGCCAAGGCAGCGCAGGTCGCGCCCGGCACGCTGCCCGTCCTGTCCCATCTCTTTGCCGAACCGAACCAACCCGGCACGCCCTCACGGCGCAATGCACAAGGCGTCATCGACGTCATCTCGCGTGCCGTGGCATTGGTCAAGGCCGGGCAGGCGGCGGCCGTCTGCACCTCTCCCATCCACAAGCAGGCCCTTCAGGATGGCGCGGGCTTTGCCTTTCCGGGCCATACGGAATACCTCGCTCATCTCGCCGGTGATGTGCCCGTGGTGATGATGCTCGCCTCGCCCCTGCTGCGTGTCGTGCCCGTGACCATTCACATCGCCCTGGCCGACGTTGCAGCCCGGCTCATGCCTGACCTTCTGGATCGCACGATCCGCCTGACCCATTCCAGTCTGATCACCCAGTTTGGCATCGCTCGGCCACGTCTGGCCATTGCAGGCCTCAACCCCCATGCTGGTGAAGGCGGTGCAATGGGGCGAGAAGAGATCACCATCATCGCCCCGGTGCTGGACAGGTTGCGGCGCGAAGGGCTGGACCTGCTGGGACCCTTGTCCGCCGACACCATGTTTCACGCGCGCGCCCGCGAAACCTATGACGCGGCGGTCTGCATGTACCATGACCAGGCCTTGATCCCGATCAAGACGCTCGATTTTGATGGCGGGGTCAACGTCACCCTTGGACTGCCCTTCATCCGTACCTCGCCCGACCATGGCACCGGGTTCGACATTGCGGGTAAGGGCGTCGCCCGCCCTGACAGCCTGATTGCCGCCTTGCGCATGGCGGCAAAGATGGCCAAAGGGCGCGCCCCATGGGCATGATTGACGGTCTGCCGCCGCTGCGCGAGGTGATCCGCGCCCATGATCTGGTGGCCAAACGCCAGTTGGGCCAGAACTTCCTGCTTGATCTGAACCTGACCGCCAAGATTGCGCGACTGGCGGGCGATCTGTCGACCTGTGACGTGCTGGAGGTCGGGCCAGGCCCCGGCGGTTTGACACGCGGCCTGCTGGTTGAAGGGGCGCGGCGGGTCCTCGCAATCGAAAAGGACCAGCGCTGCATCGCCGCCCTTGAGGAGATTGCCGCCGCCTATCCCGGCCGCCTGACCATCCTGAATGCCGATGCGCTGCAGGTCGATGTCAGCAAGTATCTGACGCCGCCAGTGCGGGTGGTGGCGAACCTGCCCTACAATGTCGGCACCGAGCTGTTGGTCCGCTGGCTGACCCCGGCAAATTGGCCGCCGTTCTGGCAGAGCCTGACCCTGATGTTCCAGAAAGAAGTTGCCGAACGGATTGTGGCCAAGACCCGGACTGAAAACTATGGCCGTCTGGCTTTGCTCGCACAATGGCGGTGCGACCCAAGGATCGTGATGACCTTGCCACCCGAGGCTTTTACCCCTGCGCCCAAGGTCCATTCCGCCGTAGTTCATCTGACCCGACTGGATCAGCCACGCTATCCCGCCAACGAGGCAATGTTGGCACGGGTGACCACTATGGCTTTTGGCCAGCGGCGCAAGATGCTGCGGTCAAGCCTCAAGGCGCTGCGGCCGGACATCGAAGCCAAGCTTCGGGAAGTTGGCATTGACCCGACTGCACGAGCCGAAGAGATCGGGCTGGACAAATTCTGCGCCCTGTCTTTGATTTTGCAGTAGTCGGTTGTGCGACAATTGCCGGGTCGGCCAAAGGGCAACCTCGGGCTTCGAAAAGTTAAATTCCGGTTAACGGAAAACAGTAACTTGTTGTATTTGCATAATAAAGTAGGTGGTCCGAACCTCGGACCGAATGATGCCGCCCGCAGCCGCGATCAGCACATTTGACCCGGAGACGGTCAAACCCTCTCCGGGCAAGATTGGCCCTAACCCTGCGCCTCGTCAGGTCCAGTGTCGGTCGGAACTACCGTTTCGACGGGCTTTTTCGGGGCGCGAGTCCGGGTTGACGGGCTGCGCGGCTTGGCCGCGGGCGCCGCCTCTGGCACAGGAGTTGGATCGGCTGCGACACTCAGATGGGCAGGCTCGGCGACCTTGACCAAAGCAGGCTTGTCCTGCCGTTCGGCGTGTTGCTGCTGATCCACCCTTGGCGGATAGGGGCGGCGCTGCTCATCGCGTGGCCGGTCATAGCGCGGGCGATCATTGCGGCGCGGTTCTTCCTGTCGCGCCGGGCGCGGGGCGGCCTCGGGTGTTTCGACCAGTCCGGCATCCTCATAACGGACGTGATCAACCAGATCATGTGCCGTAACGACCGGCTGTTCGTTGGCAGCTTCATCCCGATATTCGGAACGGAACTCAGGGCGGTAGTCGCTGCGGTCGTCGCGACGATCATTGCGCGGCTCACGTTCGACCTGCGGGCGGTCACGTTGCGGATTTTGGCCACCCTGCCCGGCATTCTGATTGCCGTTCTGGTTGCCGTTTTGGTTGTTCTGCTGCTGATATTGCTGACGGCTTTCCTGTTCGGCCGCCATTTCGCGCATCGCCTCGGCCAAGAGCCTTGTATAATGCTCTGCGTGTTGCAGGAAATTCTCGGTGGCGACGCGGTCGTTGGACAGCTGCGCGTCGCGGGCGAGAAACTGATATTTCTCGATCAACTGCGCAGGCGTGCCGCGCACCTTGCCTTCGGGGCCAGAGCTGTCGAAGACGCGGTTGATGATGTTGCCGAGGGTGCGCGGGCGGTTCGGTTTCGAACGCGAACGGGACTTGGAAGAGCGCATTGGGTCCTTTGATCCAGATATCCGCTTGACCTGCGGCAGACACTTTCCGGTGTCACATAACCCAAATCGGGCTTTTGCAGTCAAGGTAGGGTTGGCACGCACCTCAGGCTTGACCATGCTTTGGCCCGCCCCGTTGTGCATGTCGGTGGTTAAGCATGGGGCGGCTGGGCTGACAAGAGCTTTCTTGATCCTTGGCCGTGCCAGAAGCAATTTCTGTCCATTTTCCATCGAAAATGCAACGGAAATTTGATTTCACGCTGGTCTGGACGCCTGAATGACACGGCCGCGCCCATCCATGTCTTGCAAGACGCGCGGGTTTACGAGACCGGCCGCCTGCATCATCGCAAGCACTGCATTGGCCTGGGTCGCGCCGATTTCGACCAACAGATGGCCCTTGGCGGTCAGATGCGCCATGGCCCCTGCCGTGATCGCACGATAGGCGTCCAGGCCGTCGCCGCCCGGCGTCAGTGCCAGGTGCGGCTCGTGGTCCCGCACTTCGGGCGAAAGACCCGCCATCTCGGCGGCAGAAATATACGGTGGATTTGAGACGATCAGATCGAAAGACTGGTCGACCGGATCATACCAACTGCCTCTGTGCAGAACCATCCGACCCTCCATGGCGTAGTCCTGCCGGTTTTGCCAGGCGACACGGTAGGCCTGCGGTGAAACCTCCACCCCCACTCCCCGGGTCCCGGGCCGTTCCAAAAGCAGGGTAAGCATAATGCAGCCGGTACCAATTCCGAGGTCAAGAACACTTTCGAACGGCAAATCAAGTGCTGCAGCCACCAGAACCTCGGTTTCAGGACGCGGGTCAAGTACGTCAGGCGTTACGCGAAACGAGCGACCCCAGAACAGACGCTGGCCGGTGATCTGGCTGACCGGCTGACGGCGAAGCCGGGCAGCGATGTGGCGATCAAAGGTGTCTTGATGGTGAGGGTCGATGAAATCGCCCAGATGCAGCGTCAACCGGCCGCGGGGCATCAACAAGGCGTGAGCCATCAAGTGACGGGCGTCCCCGACCGGGTCTTCGACGCCTGCCGCTCGCAACAGGCCCACGGCGGCATTGATCGAACTTTGTACTGTCGCGTCGGTCATCCTTCCATCTCGGCCAGTTTGGTCGCCTGATCATGGGCAACAAGGGCGTCGACCACTTCGGTCAAGTCACCAGCCATGATCTGGCTCAAGGAGTACAACGTCAGGTTAATACGGTGGTCGGTCATCCGCCCTTGCGGGAAGTTGTAGGTGCGGATCCGTTCGCTCCGGTCGCCGGAGCCCACTTGCGCCTTGCGGTCGGCGGCGCGCGCACTGTCGACTCGTTCTCGTTCAAGGGCATAAAGCCGCGCACGCAGGACCTGCATGGCCATGTCGCGGTTGCGGTGCTGGGATTTCTGCGCCGATGTGACAATCATTCCGGTCGGCAAGTGTGTGATTCTAACCGCGGAATCGGTGGTGTTGACATGCTGGCCGCCTGCGCCAGAGGCCCGCATGGTGTCGATGCGGATGTCACTGGCCGGGATGACCAGATCAACCTCTTCCGCCTCGGGTAACACGGCGACTGTGGCCGCCGAGGTGTGAATCCGGCCCTGCGCCTCCGTCTCCGGCACCCGTTGCACCCGGTGAACACCACTTTCGAACTTCAATCTTGCAAAGACCCCATCGCCTTTGACCGAGGCCGAAACTTCCTTGATCCCGCCAAGATCACTGTCCTGTTGTTCCAGGATTTCAAACTGCCAGCCCTGCGATTCGGCATACTTCTGGTACATCCGCAAAAGGTCTGCCACGAAAAGTGCCGCCTCTTCACCGCCGGTTCCGGGGCGGATTTCGAGGATTGCCGGGCGCGCGTCGGCAGCATCCTTGGGCAAGAGCGCCAGTTGCAGACGATGTTCCATCTGTGGAATCCGCTGTCTTAGGTGCGGAAGTTCTTCTTCAGCCAAGGCCTTCATCTCTGGGTCCGACAGCATCGCCTCGGTTTCGGACACCTGATCAAGTGCCTGACGATACGAGGTAATTTCGGACACGATCAGCTTGAGGTCGGAATATTCCCGTGCGATTGTGGCGATTTCGGCAGGGGCGGCACCGGCGTTCAGACGCGCCTCGAGATACTCGAAACGCTGGGTGATCTGGGCGAGTTTGTCCATCGGAACCATGACGGCGGTTTGGCGAATAGCTCAGCCTTGGTCAAGGGCTGTGAGCCAAAGCTTGAGTCGCGCCGCATTGACGCCCCAGTCGCCATCGCCAAAACGTTGGCGCGAAAGGATGTCGAGGCGCGTTCCTGCCGGAGTTTGCGAGGTTTCTGCCGTGATATAGTCCGGATAACCCATTAATCTTGAACGGCTTATCCAGGTAACCCTACTCTCGGCCGCGGCGCCTGTGAGATAGCTGGTACGTGGGAAGGTCAATGCGATTACGTTTAGCCGGGTTAGCACCACATCAGGGCCGACAGTCAAGAGGCAGGTGGCACGGGCACCTTTGGGGACGATCTTGATCTGTTTGGCGCAGGGACCGGCGACCGGGTCATCGGGCCCGGTCACCGCCACATTCCAGACCTTGGGGTCGCTTGGGGCGAGACGGACCACCGCCGTCACGGCCAGGTAACCCAGGACCGACGCGAAGATCAATCCGTAAGCCAATGCTTTTGCAATCAATTTCATCGTTGCGTTTTCGCCCAGTGATAAAGGCAGACCAGTTCATAGGCCACGTGGGCCCCGGCAATGGCAGTAGCTCCGGTCGTGTCATAGGGCGGCGACACTTCGACGACGTCGCCTCCGACCATGTTGATGCCGGCGAGGTCCCGCAGCATCGCCGCAGCCTGCCAGGAATGCAGACCGCCCCACACTGGCGTGCCGGTACCAGGAGCATAGGCGGGGTCGAGCGCGTCGATGTCGAATGTTACGTAAGTATTTGATTGGCCTACTATATCCTTGATCATGGCTGCGGAATGGGCCGTGCCTTTTTCGTGGACCTCACGGGCGTCGATAACGTTGACGCCAAGGTAATTCTCGGTCGTGGTACGGATGCCGATCTGTACCGACCGCTTGGGATCGACCAGGCCGGTCTTGACGGCTTTGTACATCATGGTGCCGTGGTCGATGCGGGTCAGGTCGTCATCGGGCCAGAGGTCGGAGTGGGCGTCGAAGTGGATTAGAGAGAGGGGGCCGAAATTCTCGGCATAGGCGCGCAGGATGGGGAAGGTGATGTAGTGATCGCCGCCGAGGGTGATCGTTCCCGCACCCGCAGCAAGGATGGTGCGGATGTGTGACGTTAGGGTTTCGGGGAAGTCCGAAACTTTGGCATAGTCGAAGGCGCAGTCGCCGTAGTCGATAATATTCAACTCTTCCAAGGGGTTGGTGGGCCAACCGTAGGGCGGGTCATAGGGCATCAGGGTGGACGCCTCGCGGATGGCGCGGGGGCCGAAGCGGGTGCCGGTGCGGTGGGTGACGGCTTGGTCGAAGGGGACGCCGGTGATGGCGAGGTCGACGTTTTCCAGATTTTTCGTGTAGGTGCGGCGCAGGAAGCTTGTCGCGCCGCCAAATGCGTTTTCAAAGGCATAGCCGCGCAGGCCTTTGCGGGTGAAAGCGGTGTCGACTTCGTTCTTGGCGTCTTCAAGGGCCATGATTTATTCCGTGATTTCAACGCGGTATCGTTCATGGCCGGAGACGCCGCTGATCCGGTGGCGACAAGGGATCGGGTTGGCAGGGAATTGTCAACCTCTGCCGCGCGCTGACCGGGCAACACTTTGAAATCACCGAGAATTAATGAAAGGTTGACGACCTACAAACCACCTACATTGCCTCTACAATGCCTCTACACGATTTCTAGGCCAGCCTGACCTTCAGGGGTCTTCACCATGAGCTGCGAATCAGGCAGCCGCCCCTCGAATGCCGCTGCAAGGGCGGTGACTTCGTGGGTGAAAGCTGGGTCAACCTGGTTCTTGGCGTCTTCCAGGGCCATGGCTGTCTCGGGAGTTCAAGCGTTCTGTTGTTTGCAGGCCGCAGACGCCGCGGATCCCGGGGGGACGGGAATGGGTGATGGGATAGGGGTGCCAACAGGCCAAAACGCGCCGGGTCAATTGTGTTGCGGATCAGGGGGCAAGACCGCGATGAGCCCGGCAAGGATCATTTCGG
>JANXPK010000480.1 GCA_025357355.1 Rhodobacterales bacterium | reverse complement strand
TCGGCCATGATCTTGATCAGGTAGTCGGCGGACCCGGCCATCAGATGGCATTCAAGGATGTCTGGCACGCGCGCCACCTCGCGTTCGAAGGCATCCAGCAGATCCTCGGCCTGCGATTGCAGGGTGATTTCGACAAAGACGATGGTCGGGCGGCCCATCTTGCGGGCGTCCAGCAGGGCGACATAGGCGGCGATGAAGCCGTCCTCTTCCAGCCGTGCGACGCGGCGGTGGCAGGCGGAGGGGGAGAGGTTGACCTGATCGCTGAGGGTGGCGTTGGTCACGCGCGCATCCTTCTGCAATGCAGCGAGAATGCGGCGGTCGGTTGCGTCCAATTCAGCGGGCATGGTGATTTCTTCGATGGATTTGTGGTTCTGCGCAAGATTCTACCGGGAAATGTCGAGCGGGTCACGCAACATTCAAAGCATTGCCAGTGATTTTGCGGGAAGCTGGGTGAAAGAAGCTTTGCCCATGGAGTAGACATGAAGATCGGTTGCCCGAAAGAGATCAAGCCGCAGGAATTTCGCGTCGGAATGACGCCGAATGCGGTACGTGAGGCGGTGTTGCGCGGCCATGTGGTGGGCGTGGAAACCAATGCGGGCATCGGGTCGGGGTTTACCGATGCGGATTATGTCGCGGCGGGGGCTCGGGTGCTGGCGACGGCGGAAGAGGTGTTCGCCTGGGCTGAGATGATCGTGAAGGTCAAGGAGCCGCAGCCGGTGGAGCGGGCGCGGTTGCGCGAGGGTCAGGTGTTGTTCACCTATCTGCATCTGGCGCCCGATCCGGAGCAGACGGCGGACCTGCTGAAGTCGGGGGTGACGGCGATTGCCTATGAGACGGTGACGGATGACCGCGGCGGCTTGCCGCTGCTCGCGCCGATGTCGGAGGTTGCGGGGCGGCTGGCGCCGCAGGTGGGTGCATGGACGCTGCAGAAGGCCAATGGCGGGCGCGGGGTGTTGCTGGGCGGGGTGCCGGGCGTGTTGCCTTCGCGGGTTCTGGTCATCGGTGGTGGCGTTGTGGGCACCCATGCGGCCAAGATCGCGGCGGGAATGGGGGCGGATGTCACGGTGCTGGACCGCTCGATCAACCGGCTGCGCTATCTGGATGATGTCTTTGGCGGCGTGTTCAAGTCGGCCTATTCCGACGCGGCGACGACGATCGAACTGGCGCGGGCGGCGGATCTGATCATCGGGGCGGTGCTGATCCCCGGGGCTGCGGCGCCGAAGCTGATTTCACGCGCCCAGTTGAAAGAGCTGAAGCCGGGGGCGGCGCTGGTGGACGTGGCGATTGATCAGGGCGGCTGCTTTGAGACATCGCATGCCACGACCCATCAGGACCCGGTCTATGAGGTCGACGGGATCATGCATTACTGCGTGGCCAACATGCCGGGGGCGGTGGCGCGGACCTCGACGCTGGCCTTGGGCAATGCGACGATGCCGTTCCTGCTGGCCCTGGCCGACAAGGGCTGGAAGAAGGCCTGCGCCGACGACAAGCATCTTTTGGCCGGGCTGAACACCCATGCGGGCAAGCTGACCTATGCGGCGGTGGGTGCGGCGCTGGGGCTGCCGGTGATCGCGGCCGGCGAGGCGTTGAAGCTGTAAAGGGACGTTCGTTTGCCGGATAGGGGGCGGTCTGCGGGCCGCCCTTTGGTTTTGGCAGGGGCGGTCCGAGGTTCGGACCTGTCATGAAGTCTTTTGGGAACAATGGGTTGGGATTTCTTGTTAACCGGAATTTAGGTTTTGCCAGGCGCGAATTTTTGCAGCAGATGGCGCGTTGGTCCGGCATTCCAAGCGGTGTGGGCCTGGTGGGAACTTAGCCGCTGGCCGGTAAGTCAGCGGCATGTACGCGCCGCTGGGGACCCGGAGGACCGTCTGATGAAGGCTCCTGTGGAGCCTTCATCGGTCCGATTGCCACAGCGCGCAAGCGCAAGGCAAGGGCGGTTGGGCTGGGTGCCGCGGTGAGGAAGGGGATGTGCACGACCGCGGGTGGGAGCGGAACGCGCACGCCCGGGGGGCGGTCGTGCGCGTCCCCGATAGGCTTTGGCCTATCGGCGAAGAAAAGAAAGAGAACGGGCGCGAGGTCGGACGAATGCGTTTCGGGCCGCCCGTGGTTCCACCAAGATCCATTGCGCTCTAGAAAATGGGGTTGGGAGCAGGGACCACGACGATGGCGACGTTGTGATCCCGCACAATGTCAATCGCCACAGTTGTTGAAAAAATCGCGCCGCCGTTGATGTCGAAATTGCGTGCCACCAGTTTCCAGTTGTTGGTGGAATTGGGATTGGCGTCATCGCGGCGGGCGTCATCGCGGTCGCAACACAGTGTCAGCGGTTTGGGCGCACCATTTTCGTACATATCCACATCGTTTCCAATCGCACCATTGCTTGCCGGAAACGCATTGACGGTAGCGGTAAAGATCGGGACGCCCTCCTCCTCGGCAGTCACGGTGATGACGAAAGACACCAGATTGGTTGACATGGCATAGACTCGCAATTGGGGTGGCTGAAGGCTTCGTGCAGGACGCTCCCGGCGGACCGGCCGCCGGGAGGCGGCGCGACGGTCGGCGCCTATTTCTTGAGCGAGTCGCGGATCTGCATCAGCACGTCGAGTTCGGTCGGACCGGCGGCCACGGCCGGGGCGGGCGGGGCTTTCGTGGTGGCGGCGTCCTTCATGCGGTTCACGGCCTTGACGAGAAGGAACACCACGAAGGCGATGATCAGGAAGTTGATGACGGCGGTGATGAACGAGCCGTAGGCAAAGACGGCCGCTCCGGCATCGCGGGCAGCGGCGAGGCCGGCACCGGCGGGAACGGTGCCCTTGAGCACGGCATACATGTTGGTGAAGTCGATGCCGCCCAGGATCAGCCCGATGATCGGGTTGATCAGGTCATCGACCAGCGATTTGACAATGGCGGTGAAGGCCGCGCCGATGATGATACCGACGGCGAGGTCCATCACATTGCCCTTGGCAATGAAGTCCCTGAACTCTTTGATCATTTCACATTTCCCTGCTTTGGTCGCCCTGGCGGCGATTTGACGTCAGCTATTCGCACGTGACGCGCGCACATTGGCACAGTTTCGCCCGCGGTTTCACGGGGAATTTTCACTTTCCTGCAACTATTGGCCCGAGACTCACCGTATTGGCCCATGGAACGCAACAATTGGCGGGCTGATGCGGCTGCTTTATGTGGACCTGTGGCGGGACGACACTGGATGGAGCCGCTCGACATCGGCTGACGGATGATCCGTGCTGCCTTGCAACCCCTCAACCCGAGATGTCAGAGGGCAATGCCCGACCGCCGGGTGGGCATCCATCGGTAACGGTCAAAGCTTTATGGTCGAGATCCCCAACCGCCAAGCCTCGTGATTTCGGTTGGCAACGCCCGCCCACAGGGGGCGGTCGGGCATTGCCCGGCGCTGCGCTTGTCACCGGGCAAGAAGAAGGAGATCGGGTTCGAGCTGGAAGCGGCTTGCCTCAGCGCACAGCGTCAAGCTCGGCGTCGTGCAGCGAGCAGTCCTTCGCGGCATCGGCGCCGCAGTCGCGGGGTTGCAGATCCCTGGTCAGACAGATGCGGACCGAGTCGATGCGGTTGCCCTTGCACATCACGGTGACCGATTTGGGCGAGAGGGTGGGGTTGGATTGCACGAAGGCATCCTCGACAGCACTGGCCGCAATCGGCTGAGTATGGGTGATGGTGGCAAAAAGGGGTGGCACGGTGATGGTGCCGTAAGCCTTGCGCATCAGGGCGAAATAATCGGCGGCAGGCAGGCCGGTGCAGCGGCCGTGGCGGACCCACTCATAACGGGCGAGACCGGCGCCACCCATGACGTCGGCCATCGCCTCATTATCGGCCTGGGTCGGGTCGGGCAGGTTGGAGGGGCAGGTGTAGGGGTAGCCGACGTCGTTTTGTGGCCAGAGCCCGTGCAGCTTGAACGTGAGGCCGCGGCCGGGCGTACATTCGGGGGAATTGGTGGCGTCGCCGGTCAGGGTGCACCAGGTCGGCGACCAGTCGAGAGCGAGGATGTAATAGTCAAAGACCCCGGCCTTCTCGCCCTTGGCAAAGGCAGGCCAGGCTGACAGGAGGGACAGGCACAGAACCAACAACAGGCGCATTTTCGCTTTCCTCTGACTGCAAACCGCATTATAGACACGCGACTTCCCCGAAAACGAGAAGATCGCAGCCTACGGTTGCAGCCGTTTTCCCGGTTCGCGAGAGATTTGTAAAGGAGTGATCAGGTGACCAAGCCGCTGATGACCAAGGCCACCGCCGTCTGGCTGGTGGACAACACCACGCTCAGCTTCAAACAGATTGCCGAGTTCTGCGGGATGCATGAACTGGAAGTGCAGGGCATTGCCGACGGCGACGTGGCGACCGGGGTCAAGGGCTTTGATCCGGTCAGCAACAACCAGCTCGATGCCGTGGAAATCGACCGCGGGCAGCTGGACCCGCTGTACCGGCTGAAACTGAAATTCATCCAGTCGGCGGTGGGCGAGGAAAAGCGGCGCGGGCCGCGCTATACGCCGCTGTCCAAGCGGCAAGACCGGCCGGCGGCCATTCTGTGGCTGGTCAAGTTCCATCCCGAACTGAGCGATGGGGTGGTTGGCAAGCTGGTGGGCACCACCAAGCCGACGATCCAGTCGATCCGCGAGCGGTCCCATTGGAACATCAGCCAGATCACGCCGATCGACCCGGTGGCGCTGGGCCTGTGCAAGCAGACCGAGCTTGACACTGCGGTGCAGGCGGCGGCGCGCAAGAAGGCAGCCGAGGGCACGGTGATGACCGATGACGAGCGGCGCAAGCTGGTGTCGACCGCGCAATCGCTGGGGATGAGCGAAGAGCCCAAGGTGCCGTCGGGTCTGGCGGCGTTTACCCGTGACGCGCGGGAAGAAAAGGCGCGGGAGAGCAAGCCCGCCGATTTCTCGGACGCGGACAGCTTCTTCAACCTGCCCAACGCCGAGGACGACGACGAGGACGACGACCTGTAAGGGCGCGATCAATCTTGATGGAAACATCATGATGGCCGTGTGATCTGCAAGGCCGCTTTCGCCACCCGCACCAGAGGACCGTTTGATGAGGGCTACAGTGTAGCCCTCATCGGTCCGATTGCCGTGGCGCGCCAGCGCAGGGCAAGGGCGATTGGGTCGGGCGCTGTCAGGGACGAAGGGGAGGCGCCTGCCAGGGTTGGGCGTTGAAGGCGCCAGGGGGC
>JANXPK010000478.1 GCA_025357355.1 Rhodobacterales bacterium | reverse complement strand
CAGATTGCCCCGTCGCTTCGGGACCCATCCTGATGCTATCTGCGCGTAGGGGGCAATCTGCACGTCTGCGTGAAGCCGCCCCTGGCGCACAGCTGGCCACGGAACGGCCTGCGGGGCAGGACGCCTTCAACGATCGAAAGGGACGACCTCTCCGGCTCAAAGCGGCGATTGGGCTTCGGCGGACGGCGAGAAAAAATCTATCGCGTGTCGTGAAGCTCACCCATCATTCGTCATGAGAAAGGCGGAGCCCGAAGAGACACCATGCGGATCTTCTTTATGACCTGCTTCACGTTGGACGCCGTCATCCAGCGGCCCGGAACATCCCGATGAACCCCACTATTACCGCCTTCAAAAGCTCGCCAGATCGCGGAAGGGGACTGGCGCGCGACATGCGCGTTCGCTGGGCGTTGGAAGAAGTAGGCCAACCCTACGAGGTTCGCCTTGTTTCGTTTCGCGCGATGAAGGAACCCGCGCATCTGGCGCTTCACCCTTTCGGCCAGATTCCGACCTATGAGGAAGGCGATCTCGCCCTGTTCGAGACGGGGTCGATCGTGTTCCATATCGCCAAGCGCCATGCGGGTCTGCTGCCGGACGATGCCAATGCCCGGGCGCGCGCGATCACATGGATGTTCGCCGCGCTCAACACGGTGGAACCGCCGATCCTTGAACTTGGAACTGCGATGCTGCTCGAGGGCGACAAGCCCTGGCATGCGGAGCGCCTCCCTCTGGTGCAAGATCGCGTTCGCGGCCGGCTAAACCAACTTTCCGTTCGCTTGGGTGATGCCGACTGGCTCGATGGTGCGTTCAGCGCGGGCGACCTTTTGATGGTGTCGGTGCTGCTCAGGCTGAAATCCTCCGGCATTCTGGACGAATATCCGAACCTGACCGCCTATTTCACCCGCAGCGAAGCGCGGCCCGCCTTCAGGCGTGCCTTCGACGCTCAATTGGCGGTTTTCACGGGCAAGCCACCGCTAGCTGCTGTCAGCAAGTTCGAACGACAAACGGCAAAGATCACATCGAAAGTATGAAAGGAGAGACCACCATGGCAACTGCGAAAGCGAAGACACTCAAGGAAGAGACCTACCCCGTCATTCCGCACCTGGTCTGCGATAGCGCGGCCGAAGCGATCGCGTTTTACAAGAAGGCGTTCGGAGCCGAGGAAATGATGCGCCTGGCCGGCACCGATGGAAAACTCATGCATGCCTGTATTCACATCAATGGCGCACCGATCTTCCTCGTCGACGAATACCCCGATTTTGGTTCGCACGGACCCAAAGCCCTCAAGGGCAGTCCGGTCTCAGTTCATCTCACGGTCAAAGACGTCGATTCGTTTGCCAAGCGCGCGGTCGATGCCGGCGCCAAAGTCACTTTGCCTGTTGCGGACATGTTCTGGGGCGACCGCTATGGCCAACTCGAAGATCCGTTTGGCCATCGCTGGTCGATTGCGACCCACGTTCGGGACATGAGCCAAGACGAGATCCAACAGGCCATGAGAGAGGCAATGCAGCAACCGTGCAACGCCAAAGGAGCTTGAACCATGGCAACAAAACAAAAAATCACGCCGTGCTTGTGGTTTGACGGAGATGCCGAAGAGGCGGTTCGGTTTTATAAGTCTGTTTTTCCCGATTCTACGATCCAGGAAATCAACCGGTCCAAGGTGGATTGCCCGGGTGGCAAAGTAGGATCAGTCTTGATGATCGCGTTTACGCTGGCTGGGCAAAGCTATTTGGCGCTCAATGGCGGATCATTTCACAAGTTCAATGAAGCGATTTCGCTCTCCGTCGACGGCAAGGATCAGGCAGAGGTCGATCGACTCTGGGCGGCACTGACAGCTGACGGCGGAAATCCGGTTC
>JANXPK010000430.1 GCA_025357355.1 Rhodobacterales bacterium | reverse complement strand
GCCACCGCTGCGGCACATGACAGCGGCCCCATCGCATTCCGCTATCCGCGCGGCGAAGGCACCGGGGTCGAGATGCCTGCACGCGGCGTTCCGCTGGAAATCGGGCGGGGTCGTTTGATCCAGCAAGGCAAGAGCGTGGCGCTACTGTCGTTCGGCACCCGGCTGGCCGAAGTGCAGAAGGCCGCCGAATCGCTTGGTGCCAGAGGCCTGACCCCGACAATTGCCGACGCCCGCTTTGCCAAGCCGCTGGACCGCGACCTGATTCTGAAGTTGGCACGGACCCACGAGGCGCTGATCACCATCGAAGAGGGCGTCATTGGTGGTTTTGGCAGCCAGGTCGCACAGCTTTTGGCCGAAGCAGGGGTGTTCGACACCGGGCTGAAATTCCGCTCGATGGTGCTGCCCGACATTTTCATCGACCAAGCCTCGCCCGAGGCGATGTACCGCACGGCTGGCATGGACGCAGCTCAGATCGAGGCCAAAGTGCTGGAAACCCTGGGCGTCGCGGTGGTGGGCAAGCGGGCGTGATTGCGAACGGCATGCCGGAGTTCCCGAATTGGCAGCAAGCCGTTCGGGTTTGCGCCGAAGCACAGACAATTCGCGATCACGAAGTGTGCCGGAAACAGGCTGGAATCTGCCCCTTTTTACACCCTCCCGGCGTCAGCAGAAATCCGCCAATACTATCTGAATTCAAATAGTTAACACGGATTATCACGCGACTTCATATGCCCGTGATCTCACGTAGTTGGCACTGGTAATTGATACCGAATGTCACTTAACCCCGACGCACCTGCAACATCGCAGGATGTACATACTGGAGACCAAAATCATGAAACTCACTCTCTCCGCAATCGCGCTCGTTCTGCTCGCCGCTCCGGCATTTGCCGCTGGCCCGGACGCCGCCACCCTGACGTGCAAAGACTTCGTTGCCGCCGACGCGGCTGGCATGACCGCTGACACCACGGCTGTCAAAGCCGCTGTCAAGGCCGACGCCAAGCTTGGCGCCCTGTCGGACGCCGACCTGACGACCGCGATCCAGACCGCGTGCAAAGCGCATGCAGATGCCAAGGTCGTTGACGCCTTGAAGATGTGATCGTTTAGGAAAGCGCCCTTTGCCGGGGCGCTTTCTGCGCTGTGCCAGACTATCAGGACGTCCGATCCAGTCAGCGCCGCATTGTCCTGATCAACGGCGACCGTCTTGCACGCCTGATGATCCAGCACGAAGTCGGCGTACGCGCTCGCAAAGCCTCCGTCCTGCGCTCGGTTGACGAGGACTATTCCACCGACTTCTAACGTCATTTCACGCGCATTCACCCCTGCGTGACCTCACGCGCTTGCGACCCCGCGTGATCGCCGGATCGGCTAACCCTTTGCCTGCGCCGCCATTTCCGGTCGCGCTCCAATAGGGGATCCTTCGATGAAACTTACTCTCACTGCTGTGGCCTTCGCTTTGCTGGCCGCCCCGTCCTTTGCGGATACCGCGAAAGTGGACCCGGCCACGATGATGTGCAAAAACCTTATGGCGATGGACGCCAAGGGCATGATGGACGCAGGCGCGATGATGAAAGACGCCATGAAGGCCGACGCCAAGATGTCCGCCATGTCCGCCGACGACGTCAGCAAGGCCGCTGAGGCGGCCTGCAAGGCGCATCCGGACGCCAAGGTCATGGACGCAATGAAGATGTGAGGTCCTGGCAGCGCCCGGGCCCGTCCGGGTGCTGCTACTTTTCGGCGGCCAGAATTGCCGCAAGGCCTTCCCGGTAGGTGGGAAAGCGCAGAACAACCCCCAGTTCATCCTTGACCCGGTCATTCCTGACGCGCTTGTTCTCGGCATAGAACGACCGCGCCAGCGGGGTCATTTCGGCATCCTCATAAAGCACGATGGGCGGCTCGGGCAGGCCCAAGAGATTGGCGGCGAAGGATAAAACATCCTCGGGTGAGGCGGGTTCATCGTCGCAGACATTGTAGATGGCGCCGGGGTCGGGGTGGGCGATAGAGGCGGCAAGAACGGCGGCGATATCGTCAACGTGGACCCGGCTAAAGACCTGCCCAGGCTTGAAAATTCGGCGGGCAGTGCCGTCGCGCACCTTTTGGAACGGGCCGCGGCCGGGGCCGTAGATGCCGGCGAGGCGGAAGATGTGCAGCGGATGGCCAAGGTCGGCCCACGCAGCCTCGGCCTGAACGCGGGCGGCGCCGCGGGCGGTTGTGGGGGCGAGGGGGGTGCTTTCGTCGACCCAGGCGCCGCCGTGATGGCCGTAGACGGCGGTGGTCGAGAGGTAACCCAGCCATTTCAGGGGCATAACTGCGATCTGCGGGCCAAGGGCGCGCAGTACCGGGTCACCGGCCTCATCGGGCGCAACCGAGGTCAGAAGATGGGTGGCCTGCGCCAGGGCGGCCGAGATATTGCCGGGCCACAGCAGGGGCTCGACCCCTAAAGCCGCAAGGGTGCGGGCTTTTTCGGGCGATCTGGTTGTGCCGATCACCCGCCAGCCTTGCGGGATCAGCAGCCGTGACAGGGCTTGCGCGGAGTAGCCGTGGCCGATGGACAGAAGTGTATTCATGCCTGTCTTATCCCCATGGGCCTGCGGCAGCGCAAGCAGGTCGGGCCAAGATACGGGCAGGCCCGAAATTCGGCGCGACAGAATTCGACGGCGATCCATGGACCACAAGCCCTTGAGAACGCCGCGTTAATTGGCCGGGTTAACGAAAGATGAACGACCTACAAATCCCCTACATTCCGCCTACATTGCCTCTACACTTGGTGCAAGGTATCCGGACCCTGGCCTTGCGTTAACGATGAACGGCGAATCACCGGCGCGCGACATTGCCTGACCAATGATCGGCGCACCCCTACCTCCTCTCAACCTGAGATGTCGGAGGGCAAGGCCCAACCGCCGGGTGGGCATCAGTCGGGTGCGGTCAAAGCTTTATGGTTGGGGCCTCCAACCGGCAAGCTTCGTCAACGCGGAGCGGAAGGCCGAGGGGGCGGTCGGGCATTGCCCGGCGCTGCGCTTGTCACCGGGCAGGAAGGAGAAAGGAGGGTTTGGGGCGATCTGGAAGAATTGCGCCCTAGGCTTGCAGCAGACGCTTGAGCAGGCTGACGTCGTCGGACAGCTGGCTGTCGGTGGCCATCAGCTCTTCAATCCGCCGGACGCCGTGCATGATGGTGGT
>JANXPK010000381.1 GCA_025357355.1 Rhodobacterales bacterium | reverse complement strand
GGTGACGACACATCCGCTCTCCAGCGCGTCGAGCGGAACGCGAAAGTCAGGCTTGCCGGTCATGCCAAGCGAGGTGGCATTTACGACGAGTTTGGCACCGTCAAGCATATTGGCTGCTTGAACCCAGTCATAGACCTGAAGCTTGGCGCCAAAATCGGCGCGCAAAACCTCTGCCCGTTGGCGAGTTCGGTTGGCGAGGCGAATTTCCGGCGCACCGAGTTCAATGAGGGCCGAAATGACGGCCCGGGCGGCCCCCCCTGCGCCAAATATTGCAACCGGACCCGCATGCGGGTCCCAGTTCAAGGCGTGCTGGCGCAGGTTGCCTATGAAGCCGGTGCCGTCGGTATTGTCGGCGTGGATTTTGCCATCCTTGCGGAAGATCAACGTGTTGGCAGCCCCGATCAGCGCTGCGCGGTCAGTTACGACGTCCGCCAGCGCCAGCACGGTTTCCTTGTGCGGAATTGTAACGTTAAGGCCGACGAAGCCGAGCTTGGGCAGAAGTTGCAAAACCTCTTTGAGGTCAGATTGTGCGACGTCCATCGGGATATAGAAGCCCCTGAGCCCATAGCGTTTCAGCCAGAAGGCGTGCAGCGTCGGCGAGCGACTGTGGGCGACCGGATGGCCAATGACACCGGCAAGTGGGATACGGGTAATTTCGGTCACGATTCGATGAACCCTCTAAGCGCAAGGTAAGACAAAAGCGGCAGAAGCGGCAGACCCAGAATGGTAAAGTAGTCGCCTTCCACGGCCGAGAAAAGCCGGACGCCTTCACCTTCAAGCTGGTAGGCCCCAACGCTATGCGCGACTTGTGGCCAGTTCCGTGACAGATAAGCCTCAAGGTAGTCATCTGAAACGTCGCGCATGGATAGTCGTGCGGTGCCGACATACCGCCAAATGGGCTGGCTTTCGTGATAAAGGACGACGGACGAATGCAAGCTGTGTGTACGGTTGCGCAGCGTGCGCAATTGTCGCCGCGCATCTGGCAAATCCTCCGGTTTCGCCCAGCATTGGCCCTCGAAGGCGAGGATTTGGTCGCACCCCAGAACAAGCTGTTTCGGCAGCCGGACGGCTACTTTTCGAGCTTTCAGTTCAGCCAATGTATCCGCAATGTCGCCTGGACTCGCCTGATCAGCCAACAGGGAAGCCCGAATGGCAGCCTCGTCAATGTTGGCGGCCTGGGAAGTCACGACAAGACCCGCGTTTTGAAGCAGGGACAGCCTGATCTTTGATGCCGAAGCAAGAACCAGAGGGGTCATGGTCATGGGGCGGCCTTGTGGATTGTCCGGTTTTGTTCTTGTTCCCCGACAGCGGAGAACGGGTCCATCGACCGAAATGGCGGTATGAATGACGACCTTGTCAAGACATGGCTCGGCCTTTTCCACAAGAGCATACTTGGCGATACTGGGTGTGGACAGCTTTGTGTTACCCAGTTGTTCGGGGTCTATCCCCAAGGACCTGTGCGTGTTTTCTATATGAAATTTAGCAATTACAACGCCATAGCACGCAGGGGTCGGCCTGTTTGTCTGGGGGCCGGAAAATTCCCCCAGCAGAAGTTCTGTGGAAAGATCCGGGAGAAGGCCACGAATTCACTTGTCCACCTCCCCTACTGCTACATCAATCTTTTCAATATATTCTCTTTAACAAGAAGGAGATGGGCAAGATGGGTAGCGTTCTGCTGGCATGGTACGCCTGGATCAAGGCGGCGCATGTGATTTCGGTCGTGGCCTGGATGGCTGGATTGTTCTATTTGCCTCGCCTTTTTGTCTACCACGCCGAACAAGTTGAACCGGGCTCGCCAACCGACGCCATGTTTCAGACGATGGAGCGTCGGTTGCTGCGGGGCATCATCGGGCCTGCTTCCATTGCTGTTTGGGTCTTCGGGCTGTGCCTGGTGTTCACGCCAGGGATCGTGGACTGGGGGCAGATTTGGCCGTGGACCAAGGCCGCATCGGTGCTGATGTTGACATGGTTTCAGCATTGGCTCGGGTGGCGACGCAAGGATTTTGTGGCTGGGGCAAACCGGGTTTCGGGAAGAACGTTCCGGATGATGAATGAAGTGCCCACCGTCTTGCTTGTCGTGATCGTGAGTTCAGTGATCGTGAAGTTCTGATCTGGTTGACAGGCAGCCGTTCTGGCGTTAGGGGACGAACAGCGCGGCCATTCGGCCATTCCGCTTTCCTGGAACATTGCTTCAAAGCCCGGCATGACCGGTGCGCCGAGGGTCCGCTCATGAGCGTCGAACATTTGAATCTTGCCGATCTGAAGAAAAAGACGCCAGCTGAGTTGCTGGCGATGGCAGAGGAGTGGGAGATCGAGAACGCCCCTTCGATGCGCAAGGGCGAGATGATGTTCTCGATTCTGAAGGAACACGCCGAAGAAGGGTGGGAAATTGGCGGCGATGGCGTGCTGGAAGTGCTGCAAGATGGCTTCGGCTTTCTGCGGAGCCCATCGGCCAACTACCTGCCGGGACCTGATGACATCTATGTGAGCCCTGAAATTTTGCGGCAATTTTCATTGCGCACGGGCGATACGATTGAAGGTGTGATTGCTGCCCCGAAGGAGAACGAACATTACTTTTGTCTCACCAAGGTGACCCGGATCAACTTTGACGATCCCGAAAAGGCGCGGCACAAGGTGCATTTCGACAACCTTACACCGCTGTACCCGGATGAACGTTTCAAGATGGAAGTCGAAGATCCGACCATAAAGGACCGCTCGGCCCGGATCATCGACCTCGTCGCGCCCATCGGCAAGGGTCAGCGTGGATTGATCGTTGCTCCGCCGCGAACCGGAAAGACGGTTTTGTTGCAAAACATTGCGCATTCCATCGCGACCAATCATCCGGAATGTTATCTGATCGTGCTTCTGATCGACGAACGGCCCGAGGAAGTGACTGACATGCAACGTTCGGTCAAAGGCGAGGTTGTGTCGTCGACCTTCGACGAGCCGGCCACGCGGCACGTCGCTGTCGCCGAGATGGTGATCGAGAAAGCAAAGCGGCTGGTGGAGCATAAGCGGGATGTGGTCATCTTGCTTGATTCGATCACGCGTTTGGGGCGGGCTTTCAATACCGTGGTGCCGTCATCGGGGAAGGTGCTCACCGGCGGCGTCGATGCCAACGCCTTGCAGCGACCGAAGCGGTTCTTCGGGGCGGCCCGGAACATCGAAGAGGGCGGGTCTTTGACGATCATCGCAACAGCGCTTATCGATACGGGCAGCCGGATGGACGAAGTGATCTTTGAAGAATTCAAAGGCACGGGAAACAGCGAAATTGTCCTTGACCGCAAGGTCGCCGACAAGCGGGTGTTCCCCGCGATTGATATCCTTAAGTCGGGCACGCGGAAGGAAGATTTGCTGATCGAGAAGACAGATTTGCAGAAGACCTATGTTTTGCGCCGAATTCTGAACCCGATGGGGACGACGGATGCAATTGAGTTTCTGTTGTCCAAACTGAAGCAGACCAAGAGCAACGCTGAATTCTTCGAATCGATGAACGCCTGATCTGGCTTAGAGGTTCTGCGGTATGGACACGGTTTTCGCGCTAGCCACAGCCCGTGGCAAGGCGGGTATCGCCGTCTTCCGGATCTCCGGAGCCCGGGCGCATGCGGTCGTCTCTGAACTTTGTGGTTCGTTGCCCTTGCTGAGGACCGCCTCATTGCGGCGCCTGGTTTGGCGGGGCGAGGTGCTGGATGATGCTTTGGTGATTCTGTTCGGGCCGGGCGCGAGCTTTACCGGCGAAGAAATGGCCGAGCTGCAGGTGCACGGCAGTCTTGCAGTGGTACAGTCGTTGACGCGAGTTCTTTCGGGCCAGCCAGGCCTGCGACAAGCAGCTCCTGGTGAATTCACGCGGCGCGCCCTGGAGAACGGGCGGCTTGATTTGACGCAGGTCGAAGGGCTGGCAGACTTGATCGACGCCGAAACGGAAGCCCAGCACAGACAGGCGATGCGCGTTCTTTCGGGCGCGATTGGGCGCCGTGCAGAAGGGTGGCGGCAAAAGTTGATCAGGGCAGCAGCGTTGGTTGAGGCGTCGATCGACTTTGCCGATGAGGAAGTTCCCACGGACGTCGGACCAGAAGCGTCAGGCCTGATGCGAGAAGTTCGGGCTGACCTGGAAAAGGAAATCGTTGGCGCGCGGGTTGCCGAACGCCTGCGCGAGGGGTTCGAAGTTGCAATCGTTGGGCCACCGAACGCGGGAAAATCAACACTTCTGAACATGCTGGCGGGCCGGGAGGCTGCGATTACTTCCGAAACAGCAGGCACGACCCGGGACGTCATCGAGGTGCGGATGAATCTCGACGGACTGCCCATCACAATTCTGGACACCGCCGGTTTGCGGGAAAGCAATGATAATGTTGAAAGACTCGGCATTGATCGCGCACTTCAGCGGGCAAGAATGGCCGACATTCGGGTCTTCTTGCTGGATGAGCTTGGCAGTCTGCCTTTTCTCGCGCCGACGGCGGATGATATTGTGGTTCAGGGCAAAGCGGATCTATTGCTTGGGCGCGACGATGCGATTTCCGGGCTGACGGGCCAAGGCGTGGACGGGCTTATCCGGCGCATCGCGGGGATCCTTGAAAAGCGCGTTTCAGGGGCGGGGGTTATGGCGCATGAACGCCACAGGGCCGCGATGCTAAGGGCTTTCAACGCGCTGGAATCAGCGCTAGATGAGGTTGGTCGTCCAGAGTGGAAGGGAGAGTTCCTTGCGGCTGAGCTATGGACGGCCTTGCGGGCTTTGGACCAGTTGGTGGGGCGTGTCGACGTAGAAGATTTGCTGGATGAGATCTTTTCCAGTTTTTGTATCGGCAAGTGAAGGTGTGTTTCACGTGAAACAATATGATGTCATCGTAGTCGGAGGCGGCCATGCCGGGGCCGAGGCTGCGGCTGCGGCCGCACGTCTGGGGGCAGCGACTGCCCTTGTAACGATGAGCGAAGCGGGCATCGGGACGATGTCCTGCAACCCTGCAATCGGCGGGCTGGGTAAGGGTCATTTGGTCCGCGAGATTGATGCACTTGACGGGATAATGGGGCGCGCCGCAGACGCCGCGGGCATACAGTTTCGTTTGCTCAACAGAAGCAAGGGTCCAGCCGTTCAGGGACCGCGAGTACAGGCCGACCGGAAGCTTTATAAAGCCGCGGTGCAGGCTCAGTTGCGTGCGCAAGCGGGACTCCAAGTGATTGAGGGCGAAGTGGCGGCGATTCTGGAAAGGCCGGACGGCGCGGTTTCCGGCGTGGTGCTGGTCGACGGGTCCGAAATTCATGCTCGCGCGGTGGTTCTTACGGCCGGAACCTTTCTCAACGGGGTGCTACATCTGGGTGAGGAGCGCCATACGGGAGGACGTTTCGGGGATAAGGCGTCGACCAGATTGGCGGACTGGCTTTCGGGCCTGGGTCTAAAGCGCGGCCGGCTGAAGACAGGGACTCCGCCCCGGCTGGACGGCCGAACGATTAACTGGGCGGCGCTTGATATGCAGGCGGGTGACGAAGAGCCTGTCATGTTGTCTTTCATGAGTCGTGCGCCATTTGTGCCGCAAGTCTCTTGTGGCATAACCCACACCAACGAATCCACCCACAACATCGTCCGATCAAACCTTGGACGCTCTGCCATGTATGGTGGGCACATTGCGGGGGTTGGCCCACGATATTGCCCGTCCATTGAGGACAAGGTCGTAAGGTTCGCGGACAAGACGGCGCATCAGATCTTTCTTGAGCCGGAGGGACTGGATGATCATACGGTATATCCGAACGGAATTTCAACGTCACTGCCGGCTGATGTTCAGAACAACTATGTACGGACGATAAAGGGGCTTGAGCAGACCGTTATCTTGCAGCCCGGTTACGCCATCGAATATGACTTCTTTGATCCGTGTGATCTGGCGTCAACCCTGGAAACACGTATTTCCGGACTGTTCTTTGCCGGCCAGATTAACGGAACGACGGGATACGAGGAGGCCGCAGCGCAGGGTCTGCTGGCTGGCGCCAATGCCGCAATGCTGGCTCAAGGAAGGGAGCCGATAAGGTTCGGGCGCTCTGACAGCTACCTTGGCGTCATGATTGAA
>JANXPK010000815.1 GCA_025357355.1 Rhodobacterales bacterium | reverse complement strand
CAAGGACAAACACTTCTTCGCCAACGGCCAGCAACTGCAATAACCGCGATTGACCTGACAGGACAGTCCTTCCTTCCCTCCCCGATAGGCCAAAGCCTATCGGGCAGGCGCCTTCTGCGCCCACCCCAGGCAGGCGCCCCCCCTTCCTCACCTCAGTATCCAGCCCGATCTCCCTTGCCTTGCGCTGGCGCGCCGCGGCAATCGGACCGATGAGGGCTACACTGTAGCCCTCATCAGACAGTCCTCTGGCTCTGGTGGCGAAAGCGGCCTTGCAGATCACACGGCCAGCGTGATGTTTCCATCAAGTTCATCCTGCTCCAATCTGCGTGCGACCCGTTAACGCACGGGCTTTTCGCAATTCCAGTAATTTGTGTAGAGCCATTGTAGGCGCATTGTAGGTGGTTTGTAGGTTGCAAAATTTCGGAAAAATCCTGCATTAACCAAGGCTTCCCCTCCGATTCGCATGGGCGTTGGACACCACGTTTACTCTTTCGTAACCGCCGCCTTGTCCATTTTTTTGGCCCAAGTCCCGGTCTCGTCCGACCAGTATTGTGCGGCGAGGCCCCAGCTGGTCAAAAGCCTCCATTGCCCCCGCGCCGCCTCCACCGCCTCCCCATCGGCGCCATCGAACAGCAGCCAGACCCGCTCCAGCCCCACCAGCTCCGCCTCCACGACCTCGGCCCCCGCGAGCAGCATCAACCCTTGCGCCTCATTGCCGATGCCGCCCGCTCCAAGCAGCACCGGCTGCTCGCCGTCCTTTGACCCGCCCGCCACACCATGTGGCAGAAATCCATCTTCCGGCCCCAGCCATAGCATGTCATCGAGATGCGCCAGCAGACCCACGTCAGGCGCCCGCACCATCACCCGCCATCCCTGCGCCATCGCTCGGATCAGGATCATGTTGACCGTTTCGTCCAGACCCGCCCGCGTCAGCTGGTAGAACAGCGCGATGGCGGTCATCGCGACCTCACTTGGCCTCGAACTTGTCGCGGATCAGCCGGTTCAACGCCAACACCCCCCAGCCGGTCGCGCCCTTGGGGGACAGGGGCAGATCGGCTTTGACCAAGGCGGTGCCTGCAATGTCGAGGTGAATCCACGGCAATCCCTCCTTGATGAACCGCTTGAGGAATTGTGCCGCCGTGACCGCCCCGCCCTCGCGCCCGCCGACATTCATCATGTCGGCGATCCGGCTTTTCAGCTTGTCGTCGTAAGCCTGCCCCATCGGCATCCGCCAGGCGCCCTCGCCTTCGGCTGCTGCGGCCTTCAGGAACGCGTTGCACAGATCATCGTCATTCGAGAAAACGCCTGTGTTTTCATGGCCTAACGCGACGATGACCGCACCGGTCAATGTCGCCAGATCAATGATCCCAGCCGGATTGAAGCGTTCTTGGGCGTACCAAAGCACGTCGGCCAGAACCAGCCGCCCCTCGGCATCGGTGTTGATCACCTCGACCGTGTCGCCCTTCATCGAGCGCACGACATCGCCCGGTCTTTGCGCCCGCCCGTCCGGCATGTTCTCGACAATGCCGACCAGCCCGACGACGTTGGCACGGGCCTTGCGCAGCGCCAGGGCCCGCATCACCCCTGCGACCACGCCCGCACCGCCCATGTCCATCGTCATGTCTTCCATGCCGGCAGCCGGTTTGATGGAAATCCCGCCAGTGTCAAACACAACACCCTTGCCGACCAAAGCCAGCGGCGGCGCGTCGTCCACCCCGCCCTTCCACTGCATAACCACAACTTTCGACGGGCTTTCAGACCCTTGGCCGACACCGAGCAAGAGGCGCATGCCGAGATGCGACAGTTGCTCCTCGTCCAGCACTTCAACCTCCAGCCCCAGGTCGCGCAAGGCAGCCAGCCGCTCGGCGAATTCGAAGGTGGTCAGCACATTGGACGGCTCGTTGACGAGGTCGCGGGTAAAGAACACACCCTCCGCCAGGGCTGCCAGGTCGGCAAAGCCTGCCGCAACCACCTCGGGCGCGCTGACCATGAACGTCACGGGCCCCAGATCCTTCTTATCGCCAGTCTTGTGATTGGCAAAGTCATAGGCCCGCAGGGTCAGGCCGAACGCAACCTCGGCAGTGCGGGGATGCCCATCGGCAATCACCAGACAGCCGTCCTTTCCCAAGGCCCTGCCGATCACCCCACCGGCCTTGCGGGCCTGGTCCTGATCGGCCCGTCGCGGCAGGCGCACGACCAGCAGCGCATCGGCGGCGAGTCCTGAGGGATAGGCTAGTTCGATCGCCTCGCCCACTTTCAGTTTGCCAAACGCATCGGACCGCATCACGCGCAGAACTGCGCCGCGAGTAAGCCGGTCCAGTCTTTTGACGGCTCGGGTCCTCGGCGCAACACCGTCCACCAATACGGCGATCTTGCCGGTCTGCAAGGCCAGATTATCCAGATTGGTCAAGATGAAATCAGGTTTGACGGGTGCGGTCATCTTCTGCTCCGGTATCCATACGCCGCGGCGGTCCCGCAGGCTTGGCGAAGGCTAGCCCGAGGTGCGGCGAATGGCCAGATATGAGTTTTCCCCGCGCCCGATTTCCGCTATCCTCGCCGCAGTTTCGCATGAGGAGCGCCGGGCGCGTGCCAAGATTCGACCGATATCTTCTGTCGCAACTGCTCGCGCATTTCGGCTTTTTTGCATTGGTTCTGGTAGGGATCTACTGGGTCAACCGCGCCGTTACCCTTTTTGATCAGTTGATGACAGACGGGCAATCGGCTGCGGTCTTCATCGAGTTTTCGCTTTTGACCTTGCCGAATGTCATCAGGCTGGTGTTGCCGGTGGCGGCCTTTGTCGCATCGGTCTATGTCGCCAACAAACTGACCGTGGAAAGCGAACTGGTGGTGATGCAAGCGACGGGCTTTTCGTCGTTTCGCATGGCCCGCCCGGTTTTCTACTTCGGGGCCGCCGTGGCGCTCATGATGGTGGTTCTGGTGCATTTTCTGGTTCCGATGAGCCGCACGACCCTGATCAACGAACGGGCCGCGATGTCCGACAACATCACGGCGCGATTTCTGACCGATGGCCAATTTACCCATCCAAGCAGCGGGGTAACCTTTTACATCAACGAAATCGACGCCACCGGACAATTGCACGATCTGTTCCTGGAAGACGCGCGCAACCCCGCCCAAAGCACCACCTTCACGGCGCGCAAGGCCTTGTTCGTACGCGGTGATTCGGGGCCGAAGTTGATCATGTTCGACGGCATGGCCCAGACGCTCGACCACAAGAGCCTGCGCATTTCGGTGACCAGATTTTCGGATTTCACTTACGATCTCGGCGCGTTGCTGACCCGGTCGGTCAGTCAAAGGCGGTCGGTCAATGAGATGTCAACAGCCGAGCTGTTCTGGCCCACGGCGGAAGTGCTGAGCGAGGCGAACGCAACGCCGCAAGCGCTGCTTTATCAGGCCAACAGCCGCGTGGCCGAACCGCTGTTGTCGATTGCCGTCGTGCTCATCGGCTTTGCGACCTTGCTCTTGGGCGGGTTCAGCCGCCTTGGCCTGTGGCGCCAGATCGCCTTTGCCACGGGCCTGCTGGTCGTCGTGCAGGGGATCACCACCGTTTCGGCTAGTGTGGGTGACAAGGTCGACCAAGGTTGGCTGCTGGCCTATCTTGCGCCGGTCATCGGGCTTCTTGTGGCCGCAGGTCTGCTGTGGTGGGCCGGACGACCGCGACCTTTGGGGGTCATGATCGCATGACCCTCGATCTTTACATTGCCCGCCGGTTCATCTGGTTGTTCATCCGGGTCTTTGCGAGCATTTTCGGCATGATGGTGATGATTGACATCGTCGAGGAATTGCGGCGGTTCTCCGACCCCGGTATCGGTCTGTCAGCGGCGGTAACCTTGGCGCTGACGAATGTGCCATCCACGGCCTATCAGGTGCTGCCGCTGATCCTTGTTCTGACGGCGATCGGGCTGTTTTTGGGTCTGGCGCGGTCGTCGGAACTGGTGGTTGTGCGCGCCTCAGGTCGTTCGGGGCTGAACTTCCTGATTTCACCTGTGCTCAGCGCCTTTGCGATCGGCTTCTTCGCCGTTGCAGTCTTGAACCCGATCGTGGCCGTCACCTCCAAACTTTATGACAGCTTGTCCTCGGGTCATGCCCGCGGCGATTCGGTGCTGTCGGTCTCTGACGGCGGTCTGTGGCTGCGTCAGGGCAGCGCCAGCGGGCAGATCGTGATCCACGGCGACCATGCCAACCTTGATGGCACCGAGCTTTACGACGTGACCTTCATGACCTTTGCGCAAGATGGCAGCCCGACCACCCGGATCATCGCCCGCGCGGCCACGCTGGAGCCCGGTTTCTGGTCGCTGGCCGACGCCAAGATCTGGCCGATGTCGAAAAGCAATCCCGAACAGTTCGCTTCGCTGTTGCCCGACGGCGCCACCATCCCGACTGATCTGACCCGCGACAAGATCCGCGACGGCTTTGGCACACCCAGCGCCATCGGTTTCTGGGATTTGCCGGGCTACATTAAAGGCCTGGAGCAAGCGGGATTCTCGGCGCGCAGCCATAGGGTCTGGTTCCAGATGGAACTTGCGCAACCGCTGCTGCTGGCGGCGATGGTGCTGATTGCGGCCGGCTTTACCATGCGTCATGCTAGGATGGCCAAGACCGGCAGTCTGGTTCTGACCGCACTTTTGTGCGGGTTCGCCGTTTTCTTCCTGCGCAACTTCAGCCAGATCCTCGGCGACAACGGGCAGCTTCCCGTGGCCCTTGCGGCATGGAGCCCGCCCATCGCGGCGGCGATGCTTGCGCTTGGTCTGCTTTTGCATCTTGAGGATGGCTGATGCGCCACGTCCTCGCGGCTATCATCATTCTGCTGATCGGCGTGCAACCTGTCGCAGCACAGGACCGCGCGACCCTGGTCGCTGACAGCGTCACAGTCGTCTCAGGGACCGCCCTTCTGGCCGAGGGCCATGTCGAGATTTATTTCAAGGGCCAGCGCCTGACGGCGACCGCCGTCCGCTACGACCAGACCCGGAACCGGCTGGTGATTGCCGGACCGATCCGGATTGACGATGGCAAAGGCGATGTCTTTCTCGCCGATCAGGCCGACCTTTCTGCGGACTTGACCGAAGGTCTGCTGGTATCGGCCCGGCTCATCCTCGGTCAACGTCTGCAATTGGCGGCAGCGCAGATCATTCGCAGTCAGGGTGGCAATCTGACGGCGATGCGCCGGGTGGCCGCATCGTCCTGCACGATTTGTGTCGGCAGTCCCATTCCGCTTTGGGAAATACGCGCCAGTCAAGTCGTCCACGACGCGGCCGCGCAACAGATTTTCTTCAGTGACGCCGTGCTTCGGTTCTTTGGCCTGCCGGTCCTGTACCTGCCGACCCTGCGCGTTCCAGACCCCACGATGAAACGTGCAACGGGCTTTCTTCTGCCGGCCCTGCGCACGACGTCCACCTTGGGGGCTGGCCTGAAGGTGCCCTACTTCGTTGTGCTTGGGCCCAGCCGCGATCTGACTGTGACCCCCTATTTCACCGTTCGTGGCGACAGGACCGTCGAGCTGCGGTTTCGTCAGGCCTACACACACGGAAATATCCTGATCGACGGCGCTGTGACCCATGATGACCTTGGCCCCGCCAATCCGCGCGGCTACGTTCAGGCCGTGGGGGCCTTCGATCTTGGCAATGATTACGCCCTCAGCTTCAGGTCGATCACCGCCAGCGATCCGGCCTATCTTTCAGATTACGGCATCGACGCGTCAAACCAACTTGACAATCAGATCGGCTTGACCCGGGTCAGGCGCGACCTCAACTTTGCCGCGACCCTTTACGGATTCAAGTCGGTCCGTCCCGCCGACGACAACAGCACCCTGCCCTCATCGATCACCGAAATGACCTATCAGCGACGTTTTGTACCGGACATCCTGCGTGGCATTGCGGACCTTTCCTTGGGCGCCCATGGCGATTACGGCACGTCGAACCTGCCATTTGACAGCAATGGCGTCGGGTTGGCCGACGGGCGCTATCTGGCGCGGCTCAGCTTTGCGTTTGACTGGCAACGCAACTGGACCACCAAAAGCGGCATCGTCATTTCTGCCATGTCTCAGGCCGCTTCGGACAACTATGCGATTTCCCAGGACGCCGTTTACAACGGCACCCCCCAGCGCCTGTCGGGCGCCGCCGGGCTCGAGTTGCGGTGGCCATTCATCAAATCGAACGCGCAGGGTGTTTCGCAACTGATCGAGCCGGTCGTTCAGTTCGTTACATCATCGCCACCCGACCCTGCCATTCCCAATGGTGATTCGACCCTGGTGGAGTTTGACCAAGGCAACCTCTTTTCACTGGATCGCTATCCCGGTGCCGATGCGGTCGAAAGCGGCACGCGCGCCAACCTCGGGCTGAATTACCGTCGCGAGGATACGAACGGGCTATCGTTTGCCGCAACTGCCGGTCGCGTCGTGCGGCTAGCCGATCTTGGCCAGTTCAGCGGCGCCTCGGGGCTTTCGGGCAAGAAGTCGGATTGGCTTCTGGCGTGGTCGCTGGCCAACAAGGACAATCTTTCGCTGACCAATCGCCTGATCATCGGCGATGACCTCACGCTGACAAAAGGCGAGTTGCGCTTTGATACAGTCAACTCCTTCGTCAATCTTTCGGGAGGCTACGAATACCTGCAAGCTGACCTGTCAGAAGACCGCCCCGACATCGCCTCGGAGATTGTGTTCGAGGCACGGCGTCAGGTGACGGGCAACTGGTCGGTCGATCTAAATGGCCGCTACGATCTGCGCGCCGGACGTCTTGCCGCGTCAGGCCTTTTGCTTGACTTTCGTAACGAGTGTATCAGCGTCGCGCTTTCGCTCTCGCGCAGCTTTGCTTCCTCGACTAGTGTGACGCCGTCCACGGATTTCGGCCTTTCGGTTGAATTGCTGGGCTTTGGTGGTGGCTCTGCCGCCGGTCCGACGCGCGTCTGCCACGGGTAAGGGCGGGGTTACAGGAAACCGATTTGATGGGACGAAAGCCGATGATCCTTTCGCGGATAATGACAAGAGTTGCAGCCCGGCTGACTGCGATCATGGTTCTGGCACTTGCGCCGCTTGCCCCAGCTCAGGCGCAGCCTGACGGTTTTGCCCCGGCGGCCTTTGTGAATGGCCGGGTGATCAGCCAGTACGAACTGCGTCAACGCGTCTTGTTCCTGACGCTGCTGCACCAGCCCGGCGACATTGAAACGATGGCGATGTCCAGCCTAATCGACGATGCCCTGCGCCGCGATGCCGCCAAGAAGCTTGACCTGAAGGCCACCACCGATGACGTCAAAGCGGGGATGGCCGAATTCGCTTCGCGCACCAAACTTTCGCTCGACGATTTCGAAAAGGCACTGACCCAGGGCGGGGTCGATCCTGAGACTTTGCGCGATTTTGTCGAGGCGGGCGTGCTGTGGCGTGCCGTGATTCGTACGAAATTTGCTGCCACCACCAAGATCTCGGATGCCGAGATTGACCGGGCAATCGCGGCAGGTGCGGCGTCGGGTGGCGAAATGCGGGTGCTGCTGTCCGAGATCGTGCTGCCAACCGGCGGCACGCA
>JANXPK010000813.1 GCA_025357355.1 Rhodobacterales bacterium | reverse complement strand
CGCAGTTCGATCAGCCGCTTCAGACGGTTGTTGCGGTTGATGACGCGGCGGTAAAGGTCGTTGAGGTCCGAGGTCGCAAACCGGCCACCATCCAGCGGCACCAGCGGGCGCAGTTCCGGCGGAATGACCGGAAGCACGGTCAGCACCATCCATTCAGGCCGGTTGCCCGACTCGAGGAAGCTTTCCACGATCTTCAACCGCTTGATGATCTTCTTCGGCTTCAACTCGCCGGTGGCCTCTTTCAAGTCCGCCCGCAGGTTTTCCGCCAAGCTTTCCAGGTCGATATTGACCAGCATCTCGCGGATCGCTTCGGCGCCGATATTGGCGGTAAAGGCGTCAGCGCCGTACTGGTCCTGCGCGTCGAGGAAATCTTCCTCGGTCATCAGCTGACCATAGGTCAGGTCGGTCAGACCCGGCTCGATGACGACGTAATTTTCGAAGTACAGGATCCGCTCCAGATCCCGCAGCGTCATGTCCAGCATCAGGCCGATCCGGCTGGGCAAGCTTTTCAGGAACCAGATGTGCGCCACCGGAGCGGCCAGCTCAATATGGCCCATCCGCTCACGCCGCACCTTTTGCAGCGTGACTTCAACGCCGCACTTTTCGCAGACAACGCCGCGATATTTCATGCGCTTGTACTTGCCGCACAGGCATTCGTAATCCTTGATCGGGCCAAAGATGCGCGCGCAAAACAGACCGTCACGTTCCGGTTTGAACGTGCGGTAGTTGATGGTTTCCGGCTTCTTGATCTCACCGAACGACCAAGACAGAATCCGCTCCGGGCTGGCCAGAGATATCTTGATTTCGTCGAAGGTCTTGACGGGCGCAACCGGGTTGAACGGGTTGGTCGAGAGTTCCTGGTTCATTTTCACACCTTATGAATGGGGGCGGCGGGGAAAGACTCGGCGTGCAAGGTGCGCCCTAAAGGCACACCCTACGTAGGGTGCGCACTCATTGCGCACCTTCCGCTTCACTCTTCCTCCGCATCCAGGAGTTCCATGTTGAGGCCCAGGCCACGGACCTCTTTGACAAGAACGTTGAACGATTCCGGGACCCCGGCCTCGAAATTGTCCTCGCCCTTGACGATGCTTTCGTAGACCTTGGTCCGGCCCGCGACGTCGTCCGACTTCACCGTCAGCATCTCTTGCAGGGTATAGGCGGCACCGTAGGCTTCCAGCGCCCAGACCTCCATTTCCCCCAGACGCTGGCCACCGAACTGCGCCTTGCCACCCAGCGGTTGCTGGGTAACCAGGCTATACGGACCCGTTGAACGGGCGTGCAGCTTGTCGTCGACCAAGTGGTGCAGCTTGAGCATGTACTTCACGCCCACGGTGACCTTGCGGGCAAACTGTTCGCCCGAACGGCCATCGAACACCACTGACTGACCCGAGGTATCGAACCCGGCGCGCAACAGCGCGTCGTTGACGTCGGCTTCCTTGGCGCCGTCGAACACCGGCGAGGCGATCGGCACACCGGCCGTCACATTGCCGGCAAGCTCCAGGAAGTCATCCTCGCTGCGTTTGGCAAACTCGGCCTCATAGGTCTCGTCGCCGTATGCGTGACGCACCGCCTCGCGTACCGGAGTCATGTCGCCAGAGCGGCGATATTCCCTCAGCGCCTCGTCGATCTTCAGGCCCAGACCGCGCGCGGCCCAGCCCATATGCGTCTCAAGGATCTGGCCCACGTTCATCCGGCTCGGCACGCCCAGCGGGTTCAGCACCAGATCGACCGCCGTACCATCGGCGAGGAACGGCATGTCCTCGACTGGCACGACCTTGGACACCACGCCCTTGTTGCCATGACGTCCGGCCATCTTGTCGCCCGGTTGCAGCTTGCGCTTCACCGCGACGAATACCTTGACCATCTTCATGACGCCCGGAGGCAGATCGTCGCCGCGACGCACCTTTTCGACCTTGTCGTCGAACCGGTGATCCAGCGCGCGCTTCTGCGCCTCGAACTGGTCGTGCAAGGCTTCAACATCCTTGGCGTCGGCCTCTTCGGTCAGCGCCAACTGCCACCACTGGCCACGGCTGAGTGAGGACAGAATTTCCTCGTCAATCGTCGCCCCGGCCTTGACGCCCTTGGGACCCTTGACCGCCACCTTGCCGGTGATCAGCGCCTTCAGCCGCGCGTAGATATTGCGCTCCAGGATAGCCAACTCGTCGTCGCGGTCACGGGCGAGGCGTTCAATCTCCTCACGCTCGATCTGCAACGCGCGTTCGTCCTTGTCGACGCCGTGCCGGTTGAACACCCGCACTTCGACGATGGTGCCAAACGCCCCCGGCGGCAGGCGCAACGAGGTGTCGCGCACGTCAGACGCCTTTTCGCCGAAGATGGCGCGCAGCAGTTTTTCCTCCGGAGTCATCGGCGATTCACCCTTGGGGGTGATCTTGCCGACCAGAATGTCGCCCGGCTGCACTTCCGCGCCGATGTAAACGATGCCCGCCTCGTCAAGGTTGCGCAGCGCTTCCTCGCCAACGTTCGGAATGTCGCGGGTAATCTCTTCCGGCCCCAGTTTCGTGTCGCGCGCTGCGACTTCGTATTCCTCGATGTGGATCGAAGTGAACACGTCGTCTTTCAGAATGCGTTCCGAAATCAGGATCGAGTCTTCGTAGTTGTAGCCATTCCACGGCATGAACGCGACCACGACGTTCCGGCCCAGGGCCAATTCGCCCATGTCGGTGCAGGGACCGTCAGCCACCACTTCGCCGCGCAGCACCGTATCGCCCACCTTCACCAGCGGACGCTGGTTGATGCAGCTTGACTGGTTCGACCGCTTGAACTTGCGCAGACGGTAGATGTCCACGCCCGGTTCACCCGGTTCCAGCATTTCAGTCGCCCGCACCACGATGCGCGTCGCGTCCACCTGGTCGATAACCCCGGCCCGTCGCGCCATGATCGCGGCACCAGAATCCCGAGCCACAACCGCCTCAATCCCGGTGCCGACGAATGGCGCATCCGATTGCAGCAGCGGAACCGCCTGACGTTGCATGTTCGACCCCATCAGGGCGCGGTTGGCGTCGTCGTTTTCCAGGAACGGGATCAAGGATGCCGCAACCGAAACCAGTTGCTTCGGCGACACGTCGATCAGGTCGATGGCGTCCGGCGGGTTCAGCATGAATTCCCCGGCTTTTCGTGAGGAAATCAGATCATCCGTGAAGCGCCCTTCCGCGTCTTGC
>JANXPK010000274.1 GCA_025357355.1 Rhodobacterales bacterium | reverse complement strand
TCCACCGTCTGGCCGCCGCCCGCCACCCCCTGGCTCTGCGTGCGCATGGCGAGGTACTGCAGGATCAGCTTGGTGTTCTCCGTCTTGCCGGCCCCCGACTCGCCCGACACGAGGATCGACTGGTTGCGCTTCTCCTCCATCAGCAGCGAAAAGGCCGCCACCGAGGTCAAGCCGGGTAATGCTGTGGCCTTGGGCGCGCAGGGTCTGGGTCAGGTCGGCGACCTTGCGGAACGCCTGTTCGAAGGGTTCCAGTTCGGTCAACTGGCTGCCGATATGAACGTCGATGCCGACGATGCGCAGGCCGGGCAGGCGGGCGGCCTCGGCGTAGATCTCGGGGGCGCGGGCGATGGGCACGCCGAACTTGTTTTCTTTCTTGCCGGTCGCGATCTTCTCATGGGTGCGGGCGTCGACGTCGGGGTTGACGCGCAGGGCGATGGGGGCGGTGAGATTGAGGGCGGTGGCGACCTCGGACAAAGCGCGCAGTTCAGGTTCGCTTTCGACGTTGAACTGGCGGATGCCGCCTTGCAACGCCGCCCGCATTTCCTCACGCGTCTTGCCGACGCCCGAGAACACGATGCGGTCGCCGGGCACGCCAGCTGCCTTGGCGCGCAGGTATTCGCCAAGCGACACCACATCCATACCCGCACCAAGGTCGCCCAGCAGTTTCAGGACGGCGAGGTTTGACAGTGACTTGATGGAAAAACAGACCAGATGCGGCAACGGGCTCAGGGCTTCGGTGAAAAGCCTGTAGTGCCGGGTCAGGGTGGCAGCGGAATAGCAATAGAACGGTGTGCCGACGGTGGCGGCGATGTCGGCGATGGCGACATCTTCCGCGTACAGGGCGCCGTTGCGATAAAGAAAGTGATCCATGATGCGCCCTTCGTTTTGCCGGGGTATAGCAGATGGAAAAGCTGAGGCAATTGACGGCTTTGGGCTTGGCAGGGTGGGCGTTGACGGCAGACCGGGGGACGTCACACCCCGCGGACCCCCGAGTCTGGGGCGATTCAAGGTCGAACCAAGCCATTCTTCTTCTTGCCTGGTGACAAGCGAAGCGCCGGGCAATGCCCGACCGCCCCCTCGGGAGGGCATTCCGCACCGTCGTCACGTGGCTTGCCGGATGGGGATCGTCACCATAAAGCTTTGACCTTAACCGATGGATGCCCACCCGGCGGTCGGGCATTGCCCTCCGGCATCTCTGGTTGAAAGGTTGCAAGGCCGCGCAATTCCATCCAGGGTAATCCCGTCCCAGTGGACTGTTCAGGAACCGATGACCGGGTGGGGCGGGAGGAGGTGGCGGCTTAGAACTGCGCCTTGGCTTTCTGGTAGGCTTTGCGCTTGGCCTCGAACGCCGCAAGGATGCGGGTGTTGCGGGCGACGATCTGGTCGAACACCGGCAGGAAACCCTCATTCAGCACGCCGCGACCAGAGGCGAGTTGATAGAGGCTGTGGCCGGTATTCTCGTTGCATTCGATCAGCACGCCCCCCTCGGTAGTGATGGCGATGTCCCAGCCGAGGATGCCGTTGTCGGGCACCACCGCATGGGCGGCGCAGGCCAGATCGAGGATCTGTTGCCAGCATGGCAGGATGACCCCGGTCAGTTGCGCGCCGGTGACGGGATGGGTATCGACCCATTGTGTCTCGGGTCCGCTGGCAAAGCGCACCTTCTGCACCAGACCGTTCACCGGATCGACCAGCGAGATCAGGCTGCCCTTTTGCCAGAAATTGTCGGACATGGCCGTGGGCGAGGGCAGTTTCCACACGGTGTAGAGGACCTCGGGCGTGTCGGAATGGTTTACGGTGACAACGCGGACGGTCGAGACGGCGGCGCTGCCGGTCATCGCGGCAATAGCGGGATGGGGGGTGACGGCGTCCTGAAACACGTAGCCATAGGTTGTGTTGGCGGCGACCTCTTCGGCCAGTTTCGTCAGGCTGGTGGTTTGGCCGGTGCTGAGCGTGACCATGCCGCCCTCGACCTTGCGGATCATCACCGAGCCCATGGCTTGCGATCCGCGCACCGGCTTGCCGAACAGCGGGAACCTTGCGGCGCCGGTCAGGAAGCGGACCACGTCGGCGGCAGAGCGCAGGGTTGGAAGGGTGCCAAAGCCGCGCGTCGGCGAAAAGGCCGCCTGAATGCGGGTGGTCGGCAGGCCCATGGCGCCCATCATCGAGGTCAGGCCGACCTTGTCAGCGAGAAAATTCCGCATGTTGGTCAGACCGGGCGGGGCAAGGCGCAGGTTGAGGGCGAAACTGCCTTTCTCGCCGACAAACTCACGCTTTTGCGTGGGCGTCAGGGTCGGGCGGTAAACCTCGTAGTCGTAATATTCCCTGGCGGTCAGCTGGGTCTTGCCGCCCTTGAGGCGGAAGATGTCGGCAAACTGGCGAAACGGGCTGACTTTGTATTTGCGCGCCACCTGTTCGATCAGGCTGGCGTTCGAGCCCGCAGGCTTGGCGGCATGGGTAAGGGCGGCTTGTGCGGTTTGGTCGGTCATGTCCATCCCCTGAGGCGAACTGTTTCGAGAATGGAAACTGCCAGTAGAAGATGGACGAATTATGGCAAGACCGGCGGAATTTGCGCGGAATTTGCCAGTAAAGGCTCAGTTGCCCTGCTTGGCCACGCCAATTTCGGCCGTGCCTGACACCGTCATGCCAGATACAACCGGCGCTTGCGGCGCACCAGCCGCACCGCAGGACGCGAGGGCCAGAAGGGCAAGACAGGCCAGACGGATCATCAGGCCTTAGTAACCCGGAGCAGCGGCAGCGGGAGCAGCCGGGGCGGCGGCGGCTGGTGCGGCGGCAGGGG